>DATCFJ010000920.1:0-11440 GCA_036509605.1 Polyangiaceae bacterium
AGTCTGGGTCCTCCCACGGCACGTCGTGGAAGGCATCATTGAAGTGCGGACTGCTCGGGTTCCTTATCCATTCTTGTGGGAACAGCACCACCTTCTTGGGCAGACCCGCCGGGTCGCAGTCGCTGCCGGCGATTCCCAGCACGGCTTCGCGCAAGCGCAAGCACAGGTCTTGGCCCAAGTAATGACCTAGGTGGCAGATCGGCGTCGGGCGGGCGTTTAGCTCCAGCAAATGCGCAGCGCCAGCGGCGTCGAGGATGAAGTCCAGGCTGGCGAAGCCGCTGAAGCCGAGCGCAGCAATCATTTGCTGCACGGTCTTCATCATCTCCGGATGCTCGATGAACTCGACCACCGAGCTCGGGCCCGTCGGGCTTGGGTGCGTCTCGACTTTGATCGCCGATAGTCCCGCGAGCACTTGGCCGCGCCAGGCGATCACGGTGCGCATCGTGGTTGTCCCCGGCACGAACGACTGCATCAGCACGCCGTTGCTGAGCGCGTGCGGAGTTTTTGCGACGAGGCGCGTGAGCGCTGCGTCGAGCGCATCGCCATCTTTGCAGATCGACACGCCGAGGCCGGCGAAGCTCTCCTCGGCCTTGAGCACGACCAGCATGCCGTGCTTCTCGGCGAACGTGTACGCTTCGTCCTTGCTGTAGACCACGGCGTGGGCTGGCGCGCGTACGCCGAGCCGCGCTGCCAAATCGGCCAGCGCGCGCCGGTCGCGCAGCAGCGCGTGCTTCGAGAAATCCCCCAGCGAGTCTCTCAGTAAGACGAGGAGTGGGTCGCCCTCTGGCAGCTCGCGGCAAGCGGTTGCAGCGACGGCTTGCAGCAGCTCCGTCGCTGCTTCGTCGCCCGGGATCACGATTGTCGGGCGGATGGCGACGAGGGCTTGGCGCGCGGCCGCGACCAAGTCCTCCTCCGAACCGCGATCAGGCAGGAAAAATTGCGCACTGGTGGAGCGACAGCGGTCGAGGAGCAGACTCGGGAAAGACAGCGTGCTGACCTCCCAGCCCGCTCGTTGAAAGGCCTTCGGCAAACGCGACGCGCCGAGCCAGTTGCGCAGAGAGAGAATTACAGCGTGCGGAGCGATCAGCGTGCTCATGCTCGTTCCCACCGAATGGTAAGCACGGCCGGTCGAAGAAAAGATGCTTTCCGATCACACCATGCCACACCAGTACCCGCCCCGAGCAACACCAACCCGCCGTCCATGTTCAGCATGTTCTCACGCCGAGCAGCGCGTGACCATGTGCAGTTAGCGTCGAGTTGCTGGCGAGAATTGCGCCCGTGAATTCTCACGTTGCAAGCTTTTCTGGAAATATTGGTGACGCGACGCTGACCCCTGATTATGTGCTCGGGCGACGCTCTTCGCCCATGATTCACGCTCCGTCGGAACCTCCGGGCAGTAACCCGTTCGCGGCCCCCGCGCTCATCGCTGTAGCAGAGGCGCACGCCGAGCTGCCGGGGCTGTGGCGCGTGACCTGGCCGCTGTTCATCAGCTTGGCTTTGTCGCTGTCGCTGATTTTCACGGACGCGTTCTTCTTGAGTCGGATTTCGGACGCCGCTGCGGGCGCAGCGGGCGCGCTCAACCCGATCCTCGGTGCAACCGTCGTGTTGTTCTCAGCTGTTGGCCAGGCCGGCGCGAGCGTCGCGGGGCGCTTGCTCGGAGCTCGCCGGCACGCCGAGCTGCCCGCGACCTACCTCGCGTTGCTCGGCTTCAATCTCGCGCTCGGCGTCGTGGTCAGTCTCGGCCTGTACCTGCTGCACCCCTACCTGCCGGGTTGGCTCGGCCTGCGCGGTGAGAGCGCGGCGTTCGGCAAGACCTATCTCGGCGTGCTCGGCAGCTTTCAGTTCTTGAAGGCGGTGCAGTTGGCGTACGGCAACATGCTCAACTCGCGCGGCGAAACGCGCTGGGTGATGTTCGAAGCGGTTGCGACCAACGCTACCAACATCAGCTTCAACTTGGCGATGTTGAAGGGGCTATGGGGGTTGCCGCGGCCGAGCGTCGCGACCGTCGCTGGCGCGACCGTGGTGTCGCTCGCCTTCGGCATGTTGTTCACGATCGCGGTCGTGCACTTGCGTTTCAAGATCCGCTTTCCGCTCGGCGCCTCACTCAGCGAGTTGCGCGCATGTTTGCGGCCGATTCTGCAGATTGGTCTGCCTTCGGCGAGCGAGCCCATCGCCTACCAGTGCGCTCAAGTCGTGATCAACCTGATGGTCATCTCCTTTGGCGCGGCCGCGCTCGCCGCACGGACTTACGTGGTGAGCTTCATCACCGTCAGTACCGTGCTCTGGTCGATCGCGCTCGGCATCTCCACACAGATTTTGGTCGCGCACCGAGTCGGTGCGGGTAGGCCGGATGAGGCGGATCGCGAGTTTCATCGTGCGCTCGGGCTGGCTGTGGCGGGCAATCTAACGATTGCGTTACTGCTAGCGACGTTTCATCGCCCGTTACTCCGATTGTTGACCCAAGATCCGGAGGTGCTCCGCAAGGCAGCACCGCTATTCGGCATCGCCATCGTGGTCGAGATGGGGCGCGCAGTGAATATCGTGGCCGGCGGCGCGCTGCGCTCTTCGGGGGACGCTCGCTTCGTCGCGGTGGTCGGCGCGAGCATGATGTGGGGCATTGGTGTGCTCTCGGCCTTCGTTTTTGGATCTGTCCTGGGACTGGGGTTGACCGGGATTTGGATCGCGATGGCGATCGACGAAACCACACGTGGCATCGTCAATTACAGCCGTTGGCGCAGCGGTCGCTGGCGCACCATTTCAGTGCTCGGCGCGGTGCCAGCGAGCGCCGGCCCCGGGTAGGCAGGAAAGCGCGAACTACCGTCAGCGACGTCGGTTCAGCTGAACATCGCTCCGCCAGCTGGTCCACAGCGCGAGCACGCGCAGCGCGGCGAACGCATGTGTCGGCGCGATCAGTAGCGTCAGCAAGAACAAATATTGCGCCCACACGGCCAAGAAGAGTAGACTGAGCCCCAACCAGATCGCGACTCGCAGCAACGGCGAGCCCGCGCCAATGGCACCGGGGCGGAGCGAGCTTCCGGCAAGGGCGCCGCTCGCCAGCGCGACGGCACTCGATGCCAAGCTGCACAGTATGTCGCGTTCGCTCCAGATCGCGTGCTCGGGCACCCCGCTGAGCGCCGGCGTCGTGTACGAGCGCGCCGCGCACGCGGCCAACCCGAGCGCAACGCCAAATGCGGCCACCGCTCGAACAAGTCGAGCACCGAGCTGCAATTCTCTGGCGACCATTGGGCGACTCGACGCGTGCCGCGAGCTAAGCGACGTTGGGCGGTAGCAACACTTGAAACTCTCGTCCCGGCGAAAGTACGTTCATGTCCATGCCGCGCTCATGAATTCGCTGTATTTCCGAGAGCTGGCTGGCCGGCAGACAGCAAGCCAACGTAAACGCGGCGTCCCAGTGTAGCAACGAAAGTACGCGGTCCACGTGCACGTGCGCGTGAACGAAGGTCACGAACGTGCGCATCGGCGGCAAGCCTCGGAGCTCTGCCGCGATGGTTTCGACCCGCGCTTTGCGACACTCGAAGCGTGTGATTTGGTACTCGTCGCGCCAGGCCTCGACCAGCGGCAGATTGAGCACTGGATCAACGCTGATATTTTCGGCGCCCGTTTTGAGCGAAAACAGCGCCGCGGTACGGCCGTGCGCGCCATCACCGACATGCAGCACGCGCAGCGGCTCGCCGAGCTGGATCAAAGGCCGAAGGTGCTCCAGTGCCGAGTAGCTCTCGGTCATTTCCTTAGCGGGCTTCTCGCCTTTGGCGAACAGTGGCCACAACGCAGCGAAGGATTCGCGCCGCATCAAGCGATCCAGATACGAGCTCTGCCCGCTTGCCGCAGTGCTCAAGCTTTCGACCATTTGCGTCTCCTGTTTGCGCAAGCTCAGCCGCCGTACGACTCGTCCTGCTCGATGCGCGACAGCACCCAGTCGAACTCGCCGCTGGTCACTTTGACGCGGCAATACTCGCATTGGCCGGCCATGCCGATCTGTAGCGGTGCGCCGCAGTGCGGGCACTTGTTGTCTTGCCGCGGCGCGCCGCGGCTCGCACTGCCGCGAATCAACGTCCAATATTCGGAGTACGTGCGCGGCCGGCTGCGGCTGCCGCTGAGCAGCTTGCCGTCGTCGGAGATGGTGTAGTCGAGGCCGCTCGCGAAGACGCGCAGCGTGATGGCGTCGAAATGCACGTCACTCATTACGTTCGCCAAATCGATGCGCATGATCTGCGCGTTCTCGTTGACGTTCCGACAGCGCGCCTGGGTATAGAGATCAATCCAGTAGTACATGGACTGAAACAGGTTGTCGGACACGAACGGCCGAATGCGCAGCGGTTCGCGCCCCGACCAAGCCACTTGTAGCCCGTTGAAGATGAGCGCAGTCCGCCCCTGCAACGCTTGCCAAGTGACCGCAGGATCTTTCTTCTGCAACTCCTCGAAGCGCGCAGCAGCGCCGCGCTCCACGATCGTCGGGTCCTCGGTGCCCTGTTCCGGGGTGTCGCTCGTCAGCAGCGGACCGCGCGGTTCGCGGGTCATACTAGTCATGCTCGTGATGGCCCAATCGAAGCGGCCCGGGCCCACATTCTGCTGGCAGTAGCTGCACTGCGTGCCGCGGATCGATTCGAGCGGCGCGCCGCAATTCGGGCAGTCCAGGGTGTGTGAGCGAGCGAAGGGCCTCGAGCGCGCTGCCCGGGCGCGCGCCAAGACGATGCGATCGACGACATAGTAACGGCGTTGCGCGCCGCTCTTTGGCACCTCGACGTAGTTCGCCTCGAGCTCGAGCTCGACCTCTACCATGGCGCTCTCGGTACCCGAGAAGCGCACGTAGCGCATCGCGCCGATGACAATGCCTTGCACGTCCGCCAAGCGCGGATCGACCAAATTTTGCGCCAGGTCCGCCGCCAGGTAAGCACCCAGGGCCTGTGTGCCGGTAGCGCGCGCTCGCTGCGCCGCGGCGTACAGCATGTACGCGAAATCCTCGAACAGAACCAAGGAGAACTCGGGATCCAAGCCGCGGATGCGATCGAGCTCCATGCGCGACAGGCGAGCGGTTTGCTCTACCCGCGGCACGGCCTGCACCGCCGCGGGAGTCGTCGTCGACCAACCCTTTTGCGATGAGCCGATCACGGACTTCACGATGAAGAACACAACCACGATGATCAGCAGTGGCACGCCAATGGCCGGATATTGAATGCACAGCAAAATCAGCTGAAACACCAGACCGCTGGCGTCGCCTCCGCCGCCACCGCTCGAACCGCCTCCACTGTAGTGAGAGCCGCCGGAGTAGGTGTTCCCACCGCCGGGGCGCGCCAACGCGGTCAGTGAGCAGAGCACCAGAGCCGCCAGCAGACTCGTAGCGAGAACCTTCTGTGGGCGGCTCATTGCACTTCGTCCGGCAATTCGTTGACGTCATCTTCGGAGCGCGGGTGCACGCGCCCGAGCACCGGCCCCAAGCTCTCCAGGGCTTGCCGGAACGCCTGCAGATCCCGGCGCTTCACCGCTTGCTCGAGCTCGGCGCTGGCCTGCAGCCAGCCCGGCTCGAGCTGCTTCACGTCGATGCCGATGTCCGTGAGCACCACGCAGCGTCGCTCGAACAAGGACACGTAAACGAGTAGCCCATTGCGCCCCGAGGTGCGAGAGATGCCGAGATTGAAGAACGCCGCGCGCGCCGCGCCATTCGTGTTCTCGTCGAGCGTCGAGCTGCGCGACAACGCACGCCGCAGGGTGTCTAGGTTGGCGGCGAGCGCCGTGCCTAACGCAAACGCCAGCAAGCCTTCGATGGCAATCGTACCGACGCTGTACACGGTCGGTGCAACCAGCAAGTACAGAACCACGGCTGCGGCGAGCCCAAGGCCGAAGTGATACGCGAGCACTCCGTAGTGACCTGAGCGCTTGCGCACCGCGATCACCACCTCCGCAGAGGTCTGCGCCTCAACGGTGCGGACGGAAGCCGCCGCCGCGCGCTTTGCCTCGTCGCTGAAAAAGTCGCCTTCGCTCATCGAATGCTGGACTCTAGACTCGACGCAATGGTTCGGTCACGCTTCTTTCGTAACTTGTGGAGCGCGCAGGCGCAGCTGGGCACTCGGTAGCCCGGCCCGCTACGAACCCCGGTCAGAAGTTGCCGAACAGCGAAACGCGCCCCGGAAGCAGCTTCGAGCCGCTCAGCGGGAGCACGGGGCCCACGCGCAACATGATTCGATCGCGATCCGCGGGCACGACGACTGACGGCAACAGCGCGGCGCGCGCGGCGCCCTGCCGCTCATACGCGGCTTCCAACTCAACGCGCGCTGAACTCAGGTCAAGCGCCGCTCCGGCGCTCGCGCCGAGCGATGCCTGCGTGGCTTCGCCCCAGACGTGGCTCGCTCGAACCGCGCCCGTGAAATGCCATGGCCCCACGTCGTTCGAGGCATTGAGCTCACTCCACAACCCCTGGCCGCCGCCAAGATCTTCGGTATAGCCACCGGCCATGCTGAGTTGCAACTTCGATTCGAGCGGCAACAAGTGGAGACGCAGCCCCGAAGTCATCCCAGAGAACTGACGCCCAAACGGATCGTCCGCTCCCTCGAGCACCAGCGACCAGCGCGACGAAAGCGCGATCTCGCCGCCCGCAACCGCGGCAGACGACAGGCCAAACCTCCCTGGCGCGTACGCCCACGTCCCGTAATCACCAGGCAGTACGAGCCGCAGGCGCAGCATAGCGCCGCCGAGCGGCGCGCGCTCGACGGCGTCTGTAGCCCACGGCGAGCCCGCTTTCAGCTCTGTTACCGCCTGTGGGTCGCTCGTGGGTTCCGGTGGTTGAACCGGTTGGCCTTTGGTTAGCGCACGCTGCGCGTACGCGCCGTGGGTCAACGCCAGAGCTGCCGTGATCAATGCCGTTTCGAAGCGTGTCTTGCGCATCTGGGTGCCTCGTCCTCGTCCTCGTCCTCGCCCCGCCCCGCTGACCCATGATGCGCTGAATGCGTGCGCCGTCAAATCGTGGCCACTATGCGTGTGTCGATGACAACGATTTTCGCGCGCTGCTGCCTTGGCACGCTAGCTGCTCTGTCTCATGTATTCCGAGCATGTTGCCCGCTGAAATGCAGAGTCGCTCGTCCTCGGGGACACTCCCCAGTGCTCCGAGTGCTCCGGTCGCGAGCAGTGGGCTAGGTGAGCGCTTCACACTGTGGTCTCGCGGCAACAGCGCTCTTCGTTGGCTACAGAAGGTCTTCCCGTTCGTCGCTTCAGGTGTGGGTCTGTGGTTGTGTGTCAGGTTTTGCTCGACGCTCGAGTGGCGCGCGGTCGCGCACGACATTCGCCACGTCGGCGCCGGCGCGGCGCTCCTGTTGCTCGCGCCGATAGTCGGGAACTTCGTGCACATGGTCGGCTGGCGAGGCCTGTTGCCGTCGAACGCGCGCCCTGGCCTGGGGCGTTCGCTTGCGATTTTTCTGGCTGCGCAGGCGGGCAACGAGCTCGGGCTAGGCGTGCTGGGAGAGTCGCTCAAGGTCAGCGAATTTCCGAGCGAGCATCGCTCGTTCGCGTGGCGCGCAATGCTGCTGGATAACCTGACGGCGCTCGTGGCGTTGCTCGCGGTCGTACTCAGCATGGCCTTGTTCTTGAGCGGATCCGCCATGCAACACGCGCTGCCGCGCTCGGTCGCGCTCGGCGGGCTGCTCGGGGCCGGCGTTGCTGCGCTTGGCGGGCTCGGCATCTGGGCGCGCACGGCGAGCAGCTCGCCGCTCGCCGTGCTCCTGGCATTCGCCGCGCACTACATCGGCAAGCTATGGATCGTTGCCGAGTTCGCGCTCGCGCTTGCGTTGCTCGGCACCGCGACGTTACGCTCTAGCGCGGTGCTCGGCTTGGTCTCTACGCTCGCGTCCGCGGTCGGAGCGGCAATCCCTGGCCAGCTCGGCGTTCTGGAAGCAGCGCTCAAGGGCTCTGCCGCGTCGTGCGGTGTTGGTGTTTGCACGCTGGTCAGCGTTGCGCTGCTTCGCCGCGCGCGCAGCATCTTGTGGGTCGCGTTGGGTGCGGTATTGTTCTGGCAACTCCGCGCTCAGCGCACGCCGCAGCTCGCTGAGGCATACACGCGTGCTGGCGCTCCTAAACGGTGAAGAGCTCCCCCTCAAAGACATCACGACCCGAACAGGCCTCGGCGACGCCAGCACCCTGTGGCGCGCCTTCACCGAGCAGCTCGGAGTGACGCCCGCCGCGTACAGGCAACGCTTCTCGTCCGCGAGCGCGCGCTGACGTCATACGGCTGCGCGGTCCGTGCCGCACGGCCTCAAAGAACGGGGCCGCGGCTCGCAGTGCGTCGCTCGAGCAGCCGCGCGCCGTGCCGGCTCGCAAACCAGGTCGAGCCGAGATGTCGGGGGAGCATCGAGGCGTACAACACGTCGCGTAGCGCGTTCGTTTCCCAGGTGACCGAAGAGTGAGCCACTTCAGTGCGAACGAAGACAGCGCTGGCGTGAGAGAGGTCTCTGCGCGAGAGCTCGCCTTCGCGCAGCTCTTCCGAGACGAGCACTCCAGATTGCTCGAGCGCTGCCCGGAGCTCATTGTTGAGGGTTTCGGTCGTGGCGCCGGCTGTGAAATAGCTCACCAGCTTATGGCGGCGCGTCGCCGGATCGCCGCGCCGCGCGAGCACCCAATCACGAAAAACATCGCTCTCGGCGTACAGCGCGTCGAAAAGATAGGTTTCGGAGACGTCCACGCGACCGTAGCGAAGACTGCACGCAGCCGCATGGTACCCCCCCGAATGCGCCGACAGACACACCCGCCCGAGCCGAGGTCGTTCGGGAAAGTGCGAATCGCCGAGCGTCGCGCGTCCGACTCGTGCTGCGGTCGACAATGCGCCGCCCACGAGGCGCGCGAAAGCACCCGGCGCGGTGAGCTTTCCACACGACGAATCGGCCGCAAACAACGCCAGCTGTGGCACGACGAGCACCGCATTCTGACGGCTGTCGACGAGCTGCTCGCGCAGCGCGTGCGCGGCGATCGCGCGCTCGGCACTGCTGTTGTGCCCATGAAAATGCACGAGCGCGGAGATGCCCTCTTCCGTCCGAAAGCGAAACTTGTCAGGCACGAACACGATTACGGTGTCGTCGCCGTGCCCCACGCCGCCGAACGGCGCTTGCGGAATCCCAAGCACGAGCGTCGTGCCGAGCGCGTCCCGCACCTCCGTCTTTAGTCGAGGGCGGACGTCAGCTAGCCCGTTCTGGGCGAACGCGGCCGCAGACAACAAGGGAGTCTGTGCTAACAGGGCTAGGACCGCACGGCGACGCATGACGCTCCCGGCATGCCAGAAACCGCACGTTACGGCCAAGAAACCGTCCCGCGGCCCTGCTCATCGCGATCTGGTCTTGGTCTTCTTGCTCGGGCGCGCAGCAACGCCTTCGCCGGATTGAGCTTGGAGGGCGCCGATGATGGCCGGCAGCAGGCCGGGGAAGCGCGTTTCGATCTCCGCGCAGCGCGACGTGTTTTGCATCTCGACACCCACGCGCTCCGAGCGAACTAGCCCTGCGGGGGCATCGAAGGGCATCGGAGCAGCAATCGCCCAAGCGCTTAGCGCCGAGGGGGCCTCGGTGTTGCCGGTCACTCAGAAGGGCGTAAATCTGGGCGCGTCTCGTTGGGCTTAAGCGCCTTTTTGGCTGCGGCGCGTTCCTTGGCTTCTTTGGCGCGGTAGCTCTCCTGGTCAAGTCGGCACCTTCTTGCCGCTCGACCTCGGTGCCCGAGCCCGTCGCTAACCGCGAGGGCTGATGCGTCACTTTTTCCAGCTGCCTGGCGCGATAGCGGGCTTGTCGCGCCGCGTGCTGTTGCCCACCGCGCAGCGTCCGCTGGTAGCGCTGCCCCGCTTCACGCATGCTCTGTCGCCGGCTTATTGAAGAGCACTCGCGTCCGCAAAACTCCTGCCCGCAGTCACAGCGCTCGCACAGCTTCACCTGCTTCCTACAGCGGCGGCATTGAAATACCCGATAAAAGTCTTTGATCGCTGGCTCCGCCCAGCAGACTTTTTGGCTCTATCGACCCCGATCGGCGAAGCTCCCGCTACAACCGATCGCTGGTTGGAAAGGCTCGGATTGCGCCCGAGCCTTTCGTCTATCTGGGCTCCGCGATCATCCAAAGCCGGCGGCGCTCAGGCCAATTTCCCGCCGTTCCAGCCCGCTCGAATCTGGCTCTCGGCACCGCGTGATTCTGGCCGCGACCGCCATGCCGCCCAGCTACGCGCCGATTTGGATGCCGGCTGACACTCGGTGGTCGTCAACTACGCTTCCAGCAAGTCCGGTGCGGATAAGGTGGTCGAGGCCATCACTTCCAAAGGTGGCAAAGCCATCGCAGTGAAAGCCGACGTATCGAAAGCTGAGGACGCCAAAGCGCTGATCGACGACACCCTGAAGGCGTTCGGCCGACTCGACGTGTTGGTCAACAATTCCGGCGTCTACGAGTTCGCGCCACTCGAGGCAATCACGGAAGAGAGCTTTCACCGGCTGTTCAATACCAACGTGCTCGGCCTCTTGCTCGTTACGCAGGCTGCTGCCAAGCACCTGCCCGAAGGCGGTAGTGTGATCAATATCGGCTCTGGCGTCACTCGCATCACTCCGCCGAACAGCGCCGTCTACACTGCGACCAAAGGAGCAGGGCGGGTTGAGCGTGACTCGAGGACGGCCTGCGGGGCGGGCGGGGTTGGTTGGACGCGACTTGAGCGGGCCTGCCGGCAGGGCGAGTTGGGTGGGTCGGGAGCTTTGGAGGGCTGGGGGCAGGGGGGCGGCGGATTCGGATCGGCGACGTTGGTTAAAAGGTTAAAAATGTATCGGAGATGTTTGAGCGGAGGCTCTGGACACTGGTTCCTCAGACGTTGGCAACAACTCGCGACACCTGCTCGTGAGACGAGACGTTGTTGAATTGACGACATCGCTTCTCCCGCGTTCGAATCGTTGCTAGGTAGCCGCGATGCCCAGCCCTACGTCTGCAGGATGGCAGAGTCTTAATGAGAAACTGCAGATTCAGAAGCGTCTTTCGGAAGGGGAAGGCCCGATCTTCGTTACGGCAAACGAAATCAAACTAATCGCACGTCGTGAGCCCCGACTGATGACAAAGTTTGACACCCGAGAGAGCCGACCAGGGCTGTTGGCGAACGCGACGATCCTCCCGGTTTCCAACGGGACGTACGCCGTTCTTCCCGGAGATGGCTACGCAGACGTACCAAGCGCGAAGGAGTATCGCTCTATGCCCGTGCCCAAGTTGATTCGCAGTCTCGAGACCCTGCCGTGGAGCACGGGACCTTCTTCTGAGTCGCAAGCCCTCGACATGGCACAAGCCACAGGAATCCTCGAAGACTTCCTGAACGACTCAGTACGCCTAACAATTCGGGGGCGGCTTCGATCGCCGAGGATCGAGTTTTTCTTCGACGGAGGCGGGAGACGAATCCCAGTAACGGCGGAGGGAGTGCAGATAGAGGTGGATTCGG
>DATCFJ010000921.1:0-3320 GCA_036509605.1 Polyangiaceae bacterium
ACGACGTTACCCCCGGGTGAGCCCACCAATAGTCACGCGGTACGTCTTGCCGGCTTCGGCCGTCCAGCCCATGGGGTCGATTTACGCATGCAATTCGACTCTAAGTGAAGTGAGCGTGTTTCGATGTCATACCATTCGGCAGGGCGGCACCTGAGCACGCGAACCAGCAGCCATCACTTCATGGTCTTCGAGTACATCGTCTGATTGGATTGCTCGATCAGATCATTGTACGCAGTGATCAGATTCTCCATCGCGTTGGGACGGCTGTTGGTGGCGGCCGCGGCCTTGGGATCCTTGGCCTCGTTGGTGACGACGACGACCACGCGGTCACTCGCGTCTTTCAGCCAGCCGGCTTTCTTGAGCAGCTGCTCGTAGCCACCTTGGTACAGCGCGTCGGCGTCCTTGCCGATCTTGGCCTTGTCGACGATGGCGTTGGCTTCGCTGAGCGTGGTCGCGAAAGTCGCGAGGCGTGGGGCAACGACCGTCAGATCCGGCTGCTTCACGTTGCTTGCGCGGATCAACGCCTTGGCGTCGATCATCAGCTTTTGTTGGTAGTAGTGGAGGGCTTTGCCGTACTTCTTCTGCACGAGCGCGAGGCCTGCGGCGTCGCGCTCGTCCGTGTACTTGTCGAGAAACGCGCGCACCTGGCGCTCGGCTTGGATGTACTTGGTCCAACCTGACATCAAGAGCGGGTGCAGCTCGTCGCCGCGCTTGCAGTTGTCCTTGTTGAACTTACTCATGAAGTAATAGTCGGAGGCCTCGGCGACGGGCTTGTACAGCGCGTCGAGCGCGTCCACCATTTGCGTCGCTGCTGCGTCGACATCGAGCTTCGGGAGCTTGGCGAGCCCTTTGCGGTAAGTCGCAACGCGGTCCGGCGCGCTCGGTCCCATGGTGCTGATCCACTGCTGCGGGCCGAGCTCTTTACAAGTCGGGCCCTTTTCCAAGTCCTTCACGCGATGAACGTAGCCTTCGTAGTTCTCGAGCAAGTGGTTCGACTCGGAGTTGATCATGTCGATGTACACACCGACCTTCGCCTCTTTCGGTGTCTGTTTGGCGCCGTCGGCCAAGGCGCTCGTGGTCGCCAGCAGCAGCACGCTCATGAACAAGCCCGACTTCAGCCATTGAAAGCAATGTCGCATCTCGACTCGACCCCGCAGTTAAGGATTGTTGAACCCGCACGCCCTCACCAGACGCAGCGCGCTGAATGCTCGCACGTTTCCCGCCCCAAATGGCAGCCCAAACTTTCACGAAAGAGGAGCCTCTTCGCGGTTCGCGCTAGCATCTAGGGCCGCTTAGCTGCGCGGCTTTTGAGGAATTCGCTGAAGGTGGAGCGGGCTTCCGGGGTGCTGGCGATTGTGTGGCCGCCGTCGTGCTCGAGGAGCTGCGGGCTTTCGAAGCGTGCGGCGAGCGCGCGTGACGCTTCGCTCGGGACGACGCTATCGGCGCGGCCGATCATGTGCAGGTTGGGGAGCGCGAAGCTCGTTCGGGATTCGTACAGGGCGGCGTGTGCGGGGTCGTTGCTCACGAAGCCGCCGACCATGATTGCGAAGCCGAAGCTGAGGGGCTGCGCGATTGTTGGGGTGCCGGTGCCCGAACGCAGGCCGACGAGCAAGCCGGCGAGCGCGGCGCCCTGACTGAAGCCGAAGATGCCGTCGATGGGCGGGCTGTTGGCGAAGAACGAAGTGGCCCAGTCGCGCGTGAGCTCCCAGCCCTCGTAGTGCTTGGCCGCGCCTTCGAGCGGCATCGCGTTCCACCAGCCGGGCGCGCCTGCCCGGCGCGCGGGCGCATCCGGAGTCAGCAGCTCGAGCTCCGACTCCAAGCCGGCCACGAGCTTACGCATCTGCGCGCGCAGTGCCTCACCGCTGCCGCGGAACCCGTGCAGACAGAGCATGCGAAGCGCGCGCATGGCTCATTGTACACGCTTTTCGTAGCCAACCCGCGGTCGCCGCTCTGTGGCTCACTGTTTGGTCAGCTCGCTGCGACAGTAGAAGCTCACGTTGCTCGGGTTTCCTAACGGCTTGTAAGGTCGTTCACAGACCGTAGCGCGCCGCGGGGCTGTCCGGCGTTTCAGTCGGCGCTGGTGCGCGCTGATGGGGCGGTATGTAGAATCTCGGCCCGACCGCTGCGCGCGGCGTTGGACTGACGCTGCGGCTTGCTGTCGTTTGCGCAGTAGGCGCAGCAGGCGCGGTTGCGAGCGGTGCGACGACGACGCTCGCGCTCGCAACCGCGCGTGCTTGGAGCTGAGGGCTCCGCGCCACGGTGGAGAGCGCGGCTGCATTCGCACGCTGACCCCCCAGCCACTCGGGCGCGTCGATGCTGCCGCGAAAGTGCCAATAGCCGAGACAGGCACTGACGAGTAGCGCGCCCACCAACAACCAGGAACGCGGCAGCTTACGCGGCGCCACTGCCCGGGTTGGCTCTGGCGGAGTGAAGTTGGTCGGTGTCGGTTCAGCCGCTGCGTGAGCTGCCGTGGCGCGTTCGGCTTCGGCGACGAAATCGCGAAGCGCATCGGCAAGATCGGTCACGGTTTGGAAGCGCGCACTCGGCTCTTTTTGTAAACAACGACGCACGATGGCATCGAGCGCGGCTGGCGCGCGGCTCGAGAAGCTGCGCAAAGACGGCGCGTCATCGACCATGACCATGGTGCACAGCTGCGCCGGGGTGTCCGCCTCGAACGGGCACTTGCCCGTGAGCAGCTCGAACAGAATCGCGCCCAGCGACCAGATGTCCGCGCGTGCGTCGAGAGTCGGCGACGCGCGCATTTGCTCGGGCGACATGTAGTAAGGCGAGCCCACCGCCGAGCCCTCTTTCGTCAGCGTCGAGCAGCGCGCGGGCGCGATGGCCGGCCCGATGTCTTTGGAGATACCGAAATCGAGGATCTTCAGCACCACACCCTCGGGCGTCGTTGCTAGAAACAGGTTCTCAGGTTTCAAATCGCGGTGAACGATGCCCAGCCCGTGTGCCTCGGCTAGGCCCTCACAGGCTTGAAGGATGTGGCGTATGGCCTCACGAACCGAAAGCACGCCGCGCTCGGCGAGCACCGTCTGTAAGTCCCAACCCTGGAGCTGCTCCATCACGATGTACGGGGCACCACTGTCCAGGTGTGCCACGTCGAGCACGCGGACAATATGCGCGCTACGCATGCGCGCGACGGCCCGCGCCTCGAACAAAAGGCGCTCGACAACCTGTTCGTCTTTCGCCAGATCGTCCCGTACGATCTTAATCGCGACCGGCGCGTCCAATTCCAAATGCGTCGCGCTCAGCACCACACCCATGCCACCGGCACCCAAAAAGCCGTCGATGCGATACTTCCCACCAAC
>DATCFJ010000922.1:0-5490 GCA_036509605.1 Polyangiaceae bacterium
CGGCATACGTCGCGGGCGAGCCGTTGCCCGCGATCAAAACTTTGGCGGTCAAGGATGTTCGCGGCAAGGGCACGCTGCGTATCGGTCCCGCGAGCTGTCCGGTGGTGCTCGTCGCGCAGGAGCTAGGGTCCGGCGCGCGAGGCGCCGCATTCGACTGGCAGCGACCATTGACCGAGACGGCGCGCTCGACCGGCGGACCAATCATCGAATGTCCAGAGCCCGCTCAGCGTGTCCACACTTCCAATGATTGTGCCATCGCGATTAGGTCGGGAGCTTGCTGAAATAGACCACTACCCGCTTTGAGTGTGGTGCGTGGGGCGGTCGAGACGAGCGCGTAGCGGGCGACCATGCGCGGGCTCACGTCAAGGCGCGCGGTCTCGAGCGTGTAGTCGACGCGCACGCCGTTCACGAGCTGCCAGCGGCGGGTCGGACGCAGATCGAGCTCGCCGTAGGCGGCGGAGTTGAAGAACAGCGCTTGGCGGTCGAAGACCTGTGCCGGCGTCGAAACGGCCATCCCGACCGCTGGCGCGTCCTGCGGTGCGGCCTCGGGGAACGCGCCTTCTGCTCGGTACGGTGCGAGCAGGACGTCCAAGCCGGTGCGAAAGGTAACGCCGCGCCACAGCCGCCACTCGAGCTCGCCGCGGCCTATCGTCGCGTACGCGACTAGGTCGATGTCGCTCGAGCTCTGCGCAAAGTGCTCGTGACTGCGCGCGACGGACAGCGTGGTGTCGATGCTCGTGCTCTCGGAGAGCCGATTCTTATAGATGACCCCTGCGCCGACGGTCGCGTTCACGGTGTCGAGCTTGCCGCCGCTGGCCGTGTCCTTGTTGATCAGCGCAAAGCGATCATCGAAGCCGAGCAAGCCGACGCGCAAATAGCTGCTGGGAGTCGGACGCTTGTCGAAGATCAGCTGATAGTCGTAGTAGACGGGGGCGGCCGTAATATAGGTGTTGCGCCCGTTCAGCAGCGGGCCAAGCCAAGCGTCGACGTGGCTGCGCCGCAAGCCGCCGATGAAATTCCAGCCTTTGGCCAGGGGCACGGGCCCCTCAGCCATGACGCGCGCGTCGATCAAATCGACCTGGGCCAGGCCGTGATACTGACCGTCGTCGCGTGTCTCGCGCAGGTGCGCGTCCACTACGCCGGCCAGCGCTCGCCCATAGCGAACGCTGAAGTTTCCGGGATAGAAGTTGATCTCGTCCAGCATCTCGGTGGGGACCACGCTCGATAGGCCACCAAAGTGATAAATGTTCGAGATCCACAGGCCGTCGACGAACACGGGCGTGGTTTGGTCTGCATTTGCCACGCACTACCAAGATCCCGGACAGCGACGGCGCGCGTGCCACGCCGGGTAGGTTCTGAATCGCGCGCAGCGCGTCACCTGAAGTGCCGGGGATCATCGACAGCTCACGACGCGAGATTTCGTGCTTCGTGACCTCGCGCGTTGGGTGAGCGCCTTGCACGGTGATGGTCGTGCCCGCCTCGCTCGCTACGAGCCCGTAGCTGAGATCGGTGTCCTCGGCTTCCGCGAGCCGCTCTTCGACGCTGTACGGCTCGAAGCCCGGCGCGTCGATCGCTACTCGATACACGGTCGGCGCCAGCGACCCTGCATCGAAGCGCCCGTCGGCGTCGGTCGTGCGCTGTACGAGCAACCTCGGGCCGAGCCACACTTCTACGCGGGCCCCGGCGAGCGGGCTCTTTGTGCCGGCCAAGCTCACGCGCCCGTGGAGCCGGCCTTCGGCCTTGATTTCGCTGCTTACGCTGGGCGGCGGCTGAAGATGGAACGAATACCGGTACAGAATGCGGCTCTTCATCGGCTGGTCGTGGCGCGACGCGGGGCGAAACACGAACTTGAGCGCCGCGCTTTGCGCCGCCTCATCGAAGCCGTGCCCCGCCGCTTCCTTGACCGTCGCGCGGGTGACCCGACCCAATTCGTCGATATCGAGCAGCAACACGACATTCCCCTCGACGTGCTGCTCGGCGGCCTCGGCGGGATACGCCACCTGTTCGAAATGCGTCAGCTCAGGTGGCGAGATCGCCTGCGCTTCGGCGGGCTGTTGGAGCGAGCTCGAAGCGTCGTCCGCGCGCGCGACGCCGGCCCACGCTGCGCTCAGCACGAGAGCCGCTGTTAGTCGTCGTATCCAACCTGTCGCCCGCATTGGAAGCCCCAGAGCGCGCCTGACCCCGACGCGAGCCGGGGCGTAGCACGACAACGGGCGGCGCTGGCAAGTTTTTCTGCTTCGTCATCCGGCGGCGACGAATCCAGGCGACGGCGAGGAGCGCGAGGCCGCTGGCGAGACGAGACTCGCCGCACCAGGCTCCGGCGTCGAAGGGTCGTTCCGTTGGGCCGTCTGCTTTGGTGCGGCTAGAAGCTCCTGCCGTCGACCTTCTTGAATTCGAGCGTGTCGTGCTCGACGCCTTCGAGGCAACGCACGTTGATCATGTACATCTTCGAGCCGTCTTTGCCGGTTCCCCAGCCGTACGAGCGGATGCCGCAAGTGGTGCAGAAGAGGTGGTGCACGTTGCGCTTGTTGAACAGATAGTCGGTCGTGGCATCTTCGCCGGCCAGGAGCTTGAACTGAGCGTCTTGTACGAACGACATCAGATAGCCGGCGCGCGAGCAGATCGAGCAATTGCATTGCATGAGCTTGTCGAGCGCCGTCGTGACCTCGTAGCGCACTCTGCCGCAATGACAGGACCCGGTGTACGTCTTGGCTTCAGTCATGATCATCAGTTAGCTCGCGTCGCCTCCGGCAACAAGCTCGCGCGTGTTGCGCGGGACCTCTCCGAACCAGAGCTGAAGTCAGCAACCGTCAGGGCCGCACACCGCGCCTTCAGCCAGCTCGGCGGAGGCGCCTCGCTCTGACCACGCTTGCCGCAACGCGCTCAGCATCACTTCGGGCGACTGCGCGCCGCTGACCGCAAAGCGTCGGTCCAAGACGAAGCACGGGACACCGCTGATCCCGAGCTCACGCGCCTGCGCTTCGTCCGCGCGCACTGCTGCTGCGTAAGCGTCGCCGGCCAGGACGTCTGTCGCTTCACTGGCTTCGAGGCCCGCTTCGACAGCGAGGCGCAGTAACGTTCCGTGATCGCTCATCAGCTCGCCCTGCTCGAAGTAGGCCTTCATCATTCGCTCCTTCACGGCGTCCTGCACGCCGCGTTCGTGACCGAGGTGCACGAGGCGATGCGCGTCGAACGTGTTGCCCGAACGAATATTCACGAAGTCGAACGAGAGCCCTTCGTCGTGCGCCAGCCGCACCAGATTCTCGGTCGACTGCTGCGCCTGAGCGACTGACATCCCATACTTGCGGGCGATGCGCTCTGCGTGCGAAACGCTGCGGTCCGTTTCCTTGGGCGCGCTCGGATCCAACTCGAACGCGCGCCAAACCAGCTTGACCTCCGCCGCATGTGGGAACTGCCGCAACGCGGTCTCCAAGCGCCGCTTGCCGACGTAGCACCAGGGGCACGCGATATCCGACCAGACTTCCAGCTCGAGCGATGGCATGGTCGAGAACATAGGTCGGATTCGCGCTGGCGCAATCGGCGGTCAGCTGCCGATGGGCAGCGTTTGCAGTTGGAAACGACCGCTGATTTTGACTTCGGCCGCGCCCGCGGATTGCCCTGGGAGCGTTGCTTCGAGCGTCGCGTCGAAGAAGTAGTACACGTCTGTCGGTTTGTAGATGCCGTGAGTCAGAGTTGCGCTGTTGAACTTCACGGTAGCGGCGCCGGTCACCAGCGCGTCGTTCGCGGAAGCCGCCCAGAGGGTGGCTGTTTGGGCCTTGGTGATGTTGAACTGGCAGTTGCCCTGCGACTTCGCTGCGGTGGTCAGAGACCACGAATCACCGGCGGCGGGCGCTGTAGGCGAGTCGACAATACAAGCTAGTGCCACGATGTTGCCGGCGGCGTCTTGAAAGCCGCCTGAGAGGCTGGCGCTGAATCCACCACCGTATGCTGTCGTCACTTTGCTCAGACCGCACACACTAGGGCTGCTGGGGCTCGTCTCCGTAGCTCCTCCGGTTACCGAGTATTGGCAAGACGAAGTGCCCGGAGGGAGCGGACCCGCGCCGCCAGCGCTGGTGCTCCCGGCGCTTCCGCCTCCGCTGCTCGCGCCGCCACTATCGGCGCCCGCGCTGTCCGCCCCGCCCATGTCCGCCCCAGCGCTGTTCGCCCCGCCGCTGTCTGCACCCGCTGCGTCCGCGCCGCCGCTGCTCGCGCCGGCCGCCTGCGATCCGGCTGAGCTGTTCGCCCCCGCCGAAGAATCGCCGGCTTCGCCCGCTCCGCCGCTGGAACCGCCGTCAGAGCTCGAGCACGCAGCGCAACTGAAGCCCAGCGTGGCGACCGAAAAAGAAAGCAAAAACGAATATTTGAGCATCGGCCACGCAACCACAGCTGACAATCAGCGGCAATGCTCGTTTCGGCCAGTCTCGGGTTGTGCCGCCGCGACGCTGATCCGCTTGCCCGTGTGCCGGCACAAACTGGCACAGTATGCTCCTGATTTTAGCCTGAACTTAGGCCTTGGCTGAGCAACAGGGTTTGGCACGGTCGGTGCTTAACCGGGAACCAGGGCGTTCACGCACGGAAGGTTTTTGGCAATGCGAAATCATCAAACTCTCTCCTCAATGGTCGGCGTGGTGCTGTTTGGCTTGGCAACGTTCTCGGCTAGCGCCGCACGGGCGGACGGCAGCACCTGCCAGATAGACTCCGACTGCGGGAAGGGTTGGTCCTGTCAGGTCACCGGTGGGACGGCTTGCGCCAGTGAGCCCGCCTGTCCTCCCGGAGCCGCGTGTGCGCCAACGCCGGAGTGCGTTAACCAGGTGTTCACGTCGTGTGTGCCGGCAAACTGTAACAGCGACGCCGACTGTGCTGATGGCATGGTTTGCTTCAGCTATCCCGCTCCCTGCCCGGCGTTCGCCTGCCCCGCGGGCGCCGATTGTGCTCAGCCGGTGTGCGATCCCGCTCCGTCGCAGTGCACGCCCAAGTACAACCTGCCCTGTGCCGCTGACGCGGACTGTGGCGCAGGCTTCACCTGTGCGTTCGGCCAAGAGTGCTCCGGTGGCACAAGCTCAGGTAGCGCAGGTAGCGCAGGTAGCGCAGGTAGCGGCGCGGTGCCGCCGCCGGTGCCCACGATTTGCACGACGTCGACCACCGGTAGCTGTCAGCTGACGCCGGTCGCGTGCATGAACAACACCGATTGCCAGTCCGGCTGGTCGTGCATCAACGTGGCTCCGAGCTATGGCTGTGCCGTAGCGGGTTCAGCGCCTGGCGCGAGTGGCGGGGCGAGCGGCGGCGCGAGCGGGGGTGCCATCCCCGCGGGCGGCTCAGCAGGGCTTGCGGGCTCCGCCGGAAGCGGCGCGTACGGCGGCGACATCTCTATCGAATGCCCGCCGCCCCCGGCGCCGGTGATGCAATGCGTGCCACCAAGCTACTCGTCGGGCGTCGGATACGGCTCCGGCGGAGCAAGCTCGGGCACTCCGACGAGCGGCAGCGCGGGGG
>DATCFJ010000923.1:0-6825 GCA_036509605.1 Polyangiaceae bacterium
CCTGATTTCACGCTCGTCCATGAGCCGCCGGTGTTAGAGGTCATGGTCGTGTCGGTGATGCTGAGGGTGCCGCCGAAGTCATTACTGGTGAAGAACAATCCACCGCCGAAACCCTTCACGCCCGCGGCGTTGCCAGTGATCTTGTCGCCGCACAGGGTCACGTTCACCGACGCGCCGTCGCTGTAAATGGGGCCGCCGTTACCGCCAGACCCAGTTTCGTTTTGGCCGTTGTTCATGGCCGCGCATTTGCTGGGCTCGTTGTTGTTGGCATCGTGCCCCGTCGCTTGGTTGGCCGTGAACACGCTATTGTAGATGTCGAGCTCCGAGAACAACGCGCCCACGCCGCCGCCGTTGCTCGCTGAGTTGTTTTTGAAGGTGCTTCCGACGATCAACGCGCCGCGCTTGCTCCCCAAAATGTAAATCGCCCCGCCGCCGGTGTCGGGGCCGAGCGGAGCGCCCTGGTTGTTCGCAAAAACCGCGTCGATGACCGTGAGCGCGCCGTCGCGCACGTAGAGCGCGCCACCCTCGCCGTCGTTAAAGCCTTGCGAGCACGGCGGGTCGGCGAGGGGAATGGCTTCCATGGGCGTGGTCTTGCCGTTTTGAATCGTGATGTGCTGCAGAGTCAGTCCATTGTCGTTGGCGCGAAAGTTCGCGCTGTAAAAGCGCAGAATCTGTACGGCACCGCCACCGTCTAGCGTCACTTGGTTACCGCCATCGATGACCGTGTTGCGGTCGGACGGCACGTTCAACGTCGCAGTCACCGCAATCTTCACGGGTGCGCTGCCGCACTTGAACGTCACGACGCCGCCTTTGGTGATCGCGGTGTTGAGCGCGCTGAAGGTGCAGCTGTCGGCCGTGCCCGTACCGACGACCGTCGTTGGGGTCGACGTGTCGGCTGGCTTGCCGGCTGCCGGGATGCCCGCGCTGCACGAGCCATCGGGGTTACCTGGGGGCCCGCTTGATGCGCCCGCGCTACCCGTGCCCGCGCTGCCTGTGCCCGCGCTGCCTCCGCCCATGCCAGCTTGGCTCATGCTCCCTGCGCCTCCCGCGTTCGCGCCTCCGCCCACGTTCGCGCCGCTGCCCGCGTTTGCGCCGGCGCCCGCGTTTGCGCCGGCGCCCGCGTTTGCGCCGCCCGATGTAGCGCTCGAGCCCCCGCTGTCGCTCTGACCCGCTTGACCGACCGCATTCGAGCCGCCCGTTGCGCGGGGCGCCCCGGCCGAGCTGGCGCTCGCGCCACCCGAACCACCCGCCGAGCTCCCCCCGCCGCACGCAACGAGCGCCGGGACACCGATCGTCAACAACGTGCTCAGCAAAACCAGTTTTGGCATCTTGTTGTGAACGTACCGCGAAGCCCAGCAGGCGGTTCACGACTCTTCGGGCTAAGTCGGGAACAGGCGCGTTGCGCTTAGGACGGGATCTTCCCCAAATTACGACCGATCTGCGGGCAGCAGTGGATTGGCACGCGCGCCAGGGATACGGCGGCCCAGAATTTAACCGAGACGTTCTCAGAGGTGCCCGTCAGCCATGGCGGTATCCTTCTGCCGGACTTCTCGCAGGGCGCCCAGCGTTGACCGGGCGCATTGCCTTCTGGCGGCGCGATTCGCCGCACTGGGATCTCCCCCTACTCGTTGGATCGCAGCACCGGAACCTTCACGGCGATTGGAACCTTCCCGGCGAGCACGGCACCCGGGGCGCTCGCCATCTCCACCGGTCAAACCTTCTAGTCGCTGTATCGCGCACTCTGCTGCTATCTGACGGTTATCGGAATCGTGCAATCCGCGTTGCAATAGACCTGACCGACCGGGTCAGGTTGCATCTGCGCGTTCAGCGTAAGGCCATTGTTGGCGCCGAGATCGCACTGTTCGTTGAGATCGGTGTCCGCGACGCCGTCGCCGCAGAGGCGAGGATTCTGGCAGGCGATGCTGCAGCGGTTCGCGCCGGCAGCTGAGGCTCCGTTCTGCTTGCCGAGGTCGCACTGCTCCGGGCCAGTAGGAGCCGATTGAACCACGGCGTCACCGCAAAACGGTCCCCAGGTACAGCCGGTGGTGCACCCGCCGTAGGTCGCGGCTCCGTTGGGTCCGGGGCACCCCGTTGGCAGCGGACCCGCACCGGTGCCGCAGTCGCACTCCTCGCCGCCCACCGCGACACCGTCCCCGCACTTGGGGACACATTGGCTCTTGCCGGCGAGGAAGTTCGCCAGTGTCAGCATGTAGTTCGAACCGCAACACCAGCGCTCGGCCTGGAATACGACCACTTCGTAGACGCTTCCGACCGTCAGCTTCAGATCGATGGTTGCGAACGAAGAAGGCATGTCACCGTACCCGACTTGAGCGGTGCCCTTCGTGGCGTCGAGGATCACGGTCGCTGGGGCTCGGTTGTGGACGCCGCCGAGATCGACCGCGAGCGTGCCATTGATGAACACCCAGACGTCGTCGTCGCCTGTGAAGTTCAGCGTCTCGTTGCCTTGATATTGGAACCAGTTGCGCAGCTCGGTCGTAAACGAAAAATTGTGATTCGCCCAACTGTTACCGAAGCCAAGGCCTTGGTAAGCGTGACACGTCCGCCCCGGAAAGGCGGAATCCGTATAGGTCACCGGGTTACCCGTATTCTGATCCAGGAGTGGCTGTGTGGAATCGAGCGGGAAAAAGCCACAGCGATCTGCCCAGGGTGCATCGCTGTCGCTGTTCATGGCGTACGTGGTCTTGATATTCGGGTCTTGGAGCAACGTTAACGTCTGGTAGAAAGTTTGGTTGACGCCGCTGACGTCGCGGTACCACTGGTCGAACGCGCCCTTGCCGGTGAACATGAGGCTCTGCGGATTCGGCACGGGGTTCGGCCCGGCCCAGACCGGTTTGTGGTCCAGCCCCAGCGTGGTCGCCAGAACGCCCTTGGATTCCGAACAGCAGTAGTGACCGAAATCCGGATGGCCCGTCGGCGGCGTGCCGTCCGAATACGATTGGAAATCGCGAGCCACCATCGGCAGCGCCAGGCTCGGCGGTGGGTCGTCGTAAGCAGACGTGCACGTGTAGCCGGCCTCGACCTTGCAATCGTGGGAGCAGCCGTCGTGATCGAGCACGTTGCCGTCGTCGCACTCCTCGGTCCCTCGCAGCAGGATTCCGTCACCACACACGGTCTTGCACGCGCCAACCGCGCTCGTGGCAGTACCGCACTGGGGCTCAGTGGTACAAGTCGGGGAGCACCCGTCGAAGGGCACCGCGTTGCCGTCGTCGCACGTTTCGCCGGCCTCGAGCTTGCCGTTGCCGCAGACGGTTTTCATGCAGGTGCCGCCGCTACAGTCGAAGCCAGGCTCGACCTTGCAAGTCGCCGAGCAGCCGTCCTGGCTCATTGTGTTGCCGTCGTCGCAAGTTTCGAAGCCCTTCACGATGCCGTCGCCGCACAACGCGGCGCAGGGCTTGCCAGGGACGCGGCAGATGTAGCCGGACTCGACGCTCTGGCAGTCGCTCGAGCAACCATCGCCGCTCACGGTGTTGCCGTCGTCGCACACTTTGTTCGTCGTCAGGATGCCGTTCCCGCACACTCCAAGGTACTCGCAGGGCTTGCCCGCGGTGCGGCAGATCCAGTTCGCCTCGAGCTGGCAGATGCGACTGCAGCCGTCGCCGTCGATCTTATTGGCGTCGTCGCAGCCCTCGCCGCGCTGGAGGGCGCCGTCCCCGCAGGCGCCGCCGCTCGGATAGTTGGTGCCCGAGAGCCCGGCGTCGACCAGAAGCGTCCCTGCGCCGCCTGTGCTGGCCGTGCCCGCTGCGCCGCGGCCCGCTGCGGTCTTTCCGGCGCTGCACCCAGATCCGAGCAAGGGCGTCGCGAACAGCGCGAGAGACCAGGCTCCGATCGCTCTGTTGAAAAGCATCGAGCCACGGGGCAATCGATCTCGAATCATCTTGCGCACTATATTGCTTCTAAATTTGCGCCGCGATGCGCCTATTCGAGCGCAAATGATGCCGCGCGGGCTTACTCACTCGTAAATGGCGCAAAAGCGATTTTTGGCGCTAGAACCAGAAAGCGCGCGGACTCGAATGCGGGCACGACAGAAAACTCTTCTATCCGCGAACCACACGTTCGGGGCCGGCACCCCGAGCGTCATCAACTCGTGCGCTTCCGCGGCGTCTGTGCTTCCGCGTTCATTTCCTAGTTCCGCACGGCCGGCCGCCGGCTGGCGGTGTTGACCCGGGCCTCCCGCAACGGACCCTTGCGGCCACGCGATCGCGATCGCTCTGTCACACTAGGTTGGCTGCCGGAGCGTGAAAGCGTCGCGTTCGGCGCGCCTCCGTTGCTGGCACGACGGTTGCTGAGGGGTCGGACGAATCAAGGAGGAGGAAGAAATGTCGAAGCTTCGAGGGCTGGTTGGATTGCGCGCGTTCAGCGCCGGGACATTGTTCGTTTTGGGTCTGAGCTTCGCGCCAGCGGCTGCGGCTCAGTCGTCGGCGCCCGAGGCATCGCCAGAGCGCACAGCTTCGCCGACGGGTGCCGAGGGCCCGCCTCGTCACGGCTCGGCGTTCGTGGATCCGCTCGGGTTTGCGCTATTCGGACCGCGACTAGGCGTGGAGGCGGGCGGCGGCCATTTCAGCGGTGCCCTGCACGCGCGCTGGTTCAACGCGGGGCTGTTGTCCCATACCTTGTTCGGCAAGGGCGACAACACGCTCGCCTTCAGCTACGGCGTGGGGCTCCGCGGTCGCTACTATCTATCCGAAGGGTTAGAGGGCCTGCACCTCGGCGTGCTTGCCGAGTACTTGCACTCGCGCACTGAAGACCCCCCGGCGCTGGTCGCCACGACTTCCAGCTACGTCGTGCCGTACGCCGAGGTCGGCTACCGTTTCGCCTTCGATCGCATGTACGCCGACGGTTCGCTCGGGCTCGGCTACGCGCTGCGAATGTCGGGCAAGGTGGAGAACTTGCCGGGCGGTAGCTCGGCGAACCAATACGTCGCAAGCGACGAAAGCTCCGTGTACGGTACCGCCAGCTTGGACATCGGCGTGTTCTTCTGAGCCCTGCTGCTCACTTGGGACCAGCGCCTGCTTTCACAATCCAGTGCTCAAACCAAACATGGTTGGAGCTGCGAGGTAGTGCGTGCGCGCTGTGCCTGGATCACCGTCAAAAACCTGTTTTGCGCCGAATTCTTAAGGCCGCGAATCGCGCCATTTTATGTCTCAGTCGTAATAGGTCACTTTGACTGCCGTCGAACCGCCCGTAAATTGCACGAAGAAGTCGCAGCCCGGGTTCGCGCCCGACTTCATGATTGATGCCTGGTAGTCGGCCGTCAACGAGCCCGTGCCGCTTCCGGCGCAGCTCGAGAAGGAAAACGGTACGGGGTAAGCGGCCGTTCCCGGCGCGGCTTGGAACTGAATGGTCACGGTTGACCAGCTCGTGTTGACCGACAAGCGCACGCAGTCGTTTGCTTTGCCTGTGTAGACTTGCCCGGTTGCCAGTGTCGCGATTGAGTGCGCCGCGTCGCACGTCGTGCCACTGCTGCCGCCCGCGCCGCCGCCGCCGGTGGCCCCTGCCTTGCCCGCGCTGCCCGCGCTGCCCGCGCTGCTCGCCCCGCCTTTGCCTCCGCTGCCTCCGCTGCTCATGCCGGCCGCACCCCCACCGCCATTTCCGCTGCTAGTTCCCGCGGCGCCCGTCGTGCCCGCGGCGCCCGCGGCCCCCGTCATGCCTGCGGCGCCCGTCGTGCCGCCGCCGCCTTGGCTCGCCGCGCTGCCCGCGCCTGCCGCGCTGCCCGCGCCCGCCGCGCTGCTCGCGCCTGCCGTGCTGCTCGCGCCTGCCGTGCTCGAAGTTCCTGCCGTGCTCGAAGTGCCCCCGCTGCTCGAAGCGCCTGCCGTGCTCGAAGTGCCCCCGCTGCTCGAGCCCGCGGTAGCCCCGAGCGTACCCGCGAAAGAACCCGCCGAAGCGCTGCCCGTCGCGCTGCCGCCGGCAGAGGTTCCGCTGGCGTCGAGCGAGCCTGATGGAGAGTTATCCACCGCGGTCGCGCACGCCATCACTGGCAGTAGTCCGACGAGCACAACGCAGGCCAGGCGCGAGCTCGCGCCGAACGCGGAGATTGCCATGCTCTCCAGCATGACAGAAGTTTCACAGCTTCACACCCCAACTCAGTTCGAGTGTCGTCGCGGAGAAGATTGGAAGTGTTCGTGTGTAAGTGCATCTGATTGCGAGTCTCACGCGCAAGCGATGTATGCGAGCGGCGACGTGCTCGGCGGATGTGCGCGAGTGTAAGGGCCGTTGCCCGCTGGTACCGAGAACGTTCTGAGGTGCGGCGTGCGCGTTCAAGCTCGAACACATGAAGGGGCTCCCCTTGAGTCCGCTGCCATCCTCGAGGCTGGTGTCCGCGCCGCGATCCGGCTCGCGACGTACGTTCGACATGAAGGGTTTTCGTTTCCCGGCTCGGGAGGTCTTGGAAGCAGCTTCTGTTGTGCTAGGGAAACCTCAATGCTTCGCTCTTTGGTATGCGTGGCCTTGTTCGGTGTTCCGATGCTCGGTTGTTCGAGTCCGGGCTCGACCGCGCCCTCACAGCATTCCGCAATGGGCGGGTCTAGTGGTCAGGCCGGAAGCGGAACTGCAGGGGGCGGCGGAACGCTGTCGAGCGGAGGCAGCGGTGTTACGCCGCCCGGAGGCGCCACGACTGGCGGTAGTGCGAGCGGCGGTAGTGCGAGCGGCGGTAGTGCGAGCGGCGGCAGCAGCGGGCTTGGAGGGGCCGGCGGCATAGCGGCATCTGGCGGCGGCGCAGGCGGCAGTAGTGGCGCGCCGGGTGGCGTCATCGTCGTAAGCGACAACTTCGACACCACGCCAGCCAACGGACCTCCCGACCCGGCCAAG
>DATCFJ010000924.1:0-2931 GCA_036509605.1 Polyangiaceae bacterium
CTCGATAAAGGCGGCAAACCGACGGTGCTGACGCTTGCGCAGCAAGCCAACGGGTCTTACCTGTTTTCGACCAGCGCGTTTTTCCCGATCGACGATCTCGGCTGGGTGGATGCCACGAATAAATCCATCCAAACCAGCAGCGGTCATAACTTCTCGTTCACCAGCGAGCTGCGCTACCAGTTCACCTATCAAGGCGGCGAAGTTCTGGACTTTACGGGTGACGACGACGTCTGGGTGTTCATCAACGGTCAGCTGGCGGTTGACTTGGGGGGTCTGCATCCGCCGACGAACGGCTCCGTCACGCTGGACGCCGCGACGGCCATGACCCTTGGCCTGACCAAGGATCAGATGTACGGCATCACGCTGTTCCAAGCCGAGCGTCACACCAGCGGCTCGAATTACAAGCTCACGCTCAATGGCTTCGTGCATGCGATCTCGCAATGTAACTCGAAGTGTGGCGACGGCATGCTCGAGGGTGACGAAGTTTGCGACGACGGCAAGAACGACGGCAGCTACGGTAGCTGCGCCGCTGACTGCAAGTCACGTGGCCCGTACTGCGGCGACTCGAAGACGCAGAACCCGCCGGAAGCCTGCGATAACGGCGTAAATGCCGTGACTTACGGCAACACGACTGCGCAATGCGCGCCCGGTTGCAAGATAGCTCCGTATTGCGGGGACGGCGTCACTTCCAACGGTGAAGAGTGCGACGACGGCGCCAACAATGGCAAGGGCT
This sequence comes from Polyangiaceae bacterium, assembly GCA_036509605.1. Classification (GTDB taxonomy): domain Bacteria; phylum Myxococcota_A; class Polyangia; order Polyangiales; family Polyangiaceae; genus PMG-095. Next base: position 734 of record DATCFJ010000924.1, read on the forward strand.
ACGGCTTCTGCTTGACCGGCTGCAAGCTCGGCGACCGCTGCGGCGACGGCAAGAAGACGGGCACCGAGCAGTGCGACGACGGCGTGAACAACGGCAGCAGCGGCAGCGCTTGCGAAGTGGGCTGCACGCTCAAGTGTGGCAACGGCAAGGTCGACGCAGGTGAGCAGTGCGACTTCGGCGCGGCGCTCAATACCGGCGCGTACAACGGTTGCAACGTGGACTGCAGCTTTGGCCCGTACTGTGGCGACGGCTTCCAGAGCGCCAACGAAGTCTGCGACGACGGCAAGAACGACGGCAGCTACGGCACGTGCAACCCCGGTTGCCAGTCTGCCAACTACTGCGGCGACGGTAAGGTCACGAACCCGCCCGAGCTGTGCGACCTCGGCGACAGCAACAGCCCGGCCGCTTACGGTAAGAATACCTGCACGGCGCGCTGCCTCCCGGGGCCGTTTTGCGGCGATCGAGCGGTACGATCCGGCGCGGGCGAGAAGTGCGACGACGGCAAGAACGACGGCACGCCGGGCTCTTGCACTCCGGACTGCAAGGCATATGTCGCCCTGAGCTCCTGCGGCAACGGCATGCTGGATTCGTCCGAGCAGTGCGACCACGGCGCGAACAATGGCAAAGCCACCGACACCTGCGACGCGCATTGTCGCTTCCGCTGCGGCAACGGCATCAAAGACTCGGGCGAGGCCTGTGACGACGGCGTCAACAACGGCGCCTACGGTACCTGTTCGGCTGATTGCACGCTCGCGCCGTACTGCGGCGACGGGCTCAAGAACGGCAGTGAAGCCTGCGACGACGGCGCCAAGAACGTCGCCCTCGCTAGTGCATACGGCAAGACCGTGTGCACTAGCGTGTGCAGCAAGGCGCCGTACTGCGGCGACGGTCGCGTGCAGTCAGCGTTCGAAGACTGCGATGGCTCGGTTAACTGCAGCGCGAACTGCACCTCGACTCTGACGAGGTGAGCGCGATTCTGACGAGGTGAGCGCGATTCTGACGAGGTGAGCGTTTGTCGAATCAGGCGACGCGCGGCGAGGGCCGCATGTTCGGCTGTACACCAGACGCGAATCTGTCGACGCTGAGCCGGGCGCGCGCGCCTTCGGCATAGTCCAGCAGGCACGCCACCGCGCCCGTCGGGTCGTGCTCTTTGAGCGCGGCCATCTGCTCCAAGTAGGGCGTCAGCTCGCGGAACATCTCGACCGCGATCTCTTTACCGTTGGGGAGCTGCAGCAGGCGATCGATGGATCCCAGGTCTTGCACGCAACGCTGAAATGCATCCATCCTTACAGGAGACCATGCCCCGCACACCAACTCAACTGTTCAAATGCTGTGCAATGGCAACGCAGCTGCGCAACGTGTGCTCTGTCTCAGTTGAGCTCAGGTGACGGGTTTCGACAGCTCGCTCTTCGCAAAATTCGCGGGGTGTGGGCAAGCGTCACCCGTTGGGTAGATCGCTGTTGCGGTTTAGGTCATCTGCGTGCAGCGGCTCGCTCGCGCGCCGCTCGTTCGCGCGCCGCCTCGTTCGCGCGCGTCACGCGCGCTTGCGCAACGCACTCACAGCGTGAGCCCTCACAGAATCCTGGTCGCGGGCCGGCTCGCGTTAGTGCTTACGCGCGTGTGACCACACGCCCGCGCGCCGAGTGCAGATAAGGCAATTTTATGCACCGAACTGCACTGAACGTTGATTCAGTGTCAGTGTTCCGACACTATCCGCCGCCCGTGACCGACGACCCCAAGATCCCCGCCGCAGTGGTGCGAGACCTGCTTGCGATAGCTCGTGCCCTCCACGCCGCTCGCAAACCCCAAGGCGCCGCTGCGGCCGAGCTAGACAAGCTCGAGGCCTCCGCCGAAGCCCTCATGCTGAGTCTTTCGATGGCCCACCTGGCCGCCGATACGATTGGTGGTCGGACGGCTTGGGCATCGGCGGAGATTGGCCTGCGCCTGCTGAGTGAAGCGCTTTGCGCGGAGGCCGCGAGCGCTCGCGTCTTCGTGGCGGCGTGGGGCGGGAGGCTGCTCGGGAGGGGCGAATGAAACTCAGTCGGCCGCAGTGGGGGCTGCTGCGAGCGTCGGTAACACTTCGCGCAGCGGTGTTAGGCCCCGGCTGCGGAGGTACTCGCGATACGCGGTGACGCGTCGGGCCTGCTCCGCGGTGCTCATCGGCGGGGGTGCAGTCGATGCGGCGTCGCTGTCGGTGC
>DATCFJ010000925.1:0-12299 GCA_036509605.1 Polyangiaceae bacterium
CTTGGGGCGGATCGCTTTTTGGTCAAGCCGGTCGACTTGGACGACTTGATGGCGATGGTTCGGCGGATCGTCAAAGACCGCGCTCGCCGCTCGACGCACCCCTCGGCCCCGCCGTGAGCGGTCGCGAGCGGTTCCCGGTCAGGGGCGACTTGGGATTTGATCACGCACGCGCACGCTGCCGTTCCAGCCCAGCAGCGGGCGGCGTTCCGCGCGCTTTGCTATCAGGGCATCGAGACTCCACGGGCCAGCACCGTTCAGTGCAAAGAAGCTGCTCACGAGTAGCAGCACGAGCGGGTACTCGAAGCCGCCATTCTTGGCGAGCAGGCCATGCCCAATGTGCACGGTAAGAATGGCCACCAGCATGCTGCACAGCGGCCCGAGCGCTGCGACGCGCGTCAGCAAGCCCACGAGCAGGCCGAGCCCGCCCAGGAATTCCCCGGCAATTGCCAGGTAAACCAGCACTTGTGGGGCGGGCATGGCCAACTGCGCAAAGCTCTCACTGGTACCGGCGATGTCGCTGAGCTTGGCCCAGCCATGCACGGCCAGAATGGCTCCGACTCCAACGCGCAGCGCCGTGAGCGCCAACGCCGCAGCTCGTTCGTGCTTGCCGTCGAACGTGACGACTCGTGAGAACGTACCGTCGATGTCCATCAGCACTGCGCGCGAGTGGTTCATGGGGTCTCCTTGGCGGTCACTGTCTTGAGGCGGTTGGTGACTTCGATGACGCCGCTAATCGCCGTGGTGACTCGCTGGGCTAGATCACGCTGGGCTTCGCTTGGCACCGTGCCGAACAGCGTCGCGCTGCGATTGCGCACCACGACGCTGACATCGGAGGCGTCGAGCTCTGCGCTCTCTTTGAGCTGATCCAGGATTCTGATCTGCAGGACGACATCGTGGCTCACCGGGTTCAACGCCCGCGTTAGCGCGCCGAGCACCGGGTCGGGTCCAGCGGCGGGAGCTTGATTTTCCGCTGAAGATTTCGTGTCAGGCATGGAGCCTTGAAGAAGAGCAAAGCGCGTGCCGGGCGCGGCTCAGCTCTCTTCGTCGGTCGGGCTGGACGCTTCGCTCATGCGCTCCGCCAGCAGCTCGCGCGCTTCCCTAGCGAGGCGATTTTGCACCACGCGCGCGCTCTCGAAGAACTCGGCGAGCTCGTCGTCGCCCGCGTCCTCCGCGTCGGCGATGTACTGCGTATAGGCATCGGCGGCTTTTAGGCAGTGATAGAGCACGCTCACCAGATCGTAGTTCTCGTCCGTCTCGGCTGTGCCCGTGTCTTTGTCGCGGGTGGTACGGCGGGACGACATTCGTTGCTCAAGCTCGTTCATGGCAAAACTCCTGCGTTCGACGTCCAAGACGGTGCATACCTGGTGCCAGCGCGGGGCGCGACCGGATTCGCCGCGGTCGACGTGCGAGCGTGTGCCGTGACGAATTGCCACAGCGGGGCGGGGCAGGCTGCAGGCCTGGCATATCGCCCGAGTGATCAGTGCAACGTGAAGGCTCAAAGCGCTGGCGATGTTGGCATCGGGCTTGCTCTTAGGGAGATCCTGATGAATCACCCCAATAGAGACGCACCTTCGGAAGCCGATGCGCTGCCGCTTGAGCCCGAGCGCCGTGAGCATGGCGTGTCCGGATACACCAGCGCAGCCGTAGGTGGCTTCGGCGAGGATTATAGCCATCAAGTGGCGCAAGGCAGGGATTCCGAACCCGACACTGAGCTGGGCGATGCCAACGACGTGTCGCTCAGGCGCGCGGTGCAGAAGGCCCTGGCTCGCGCTCACGTCGACGCTGCCGAATTGCGCGTCGAAGTCAGAGGCGCGCGCGTCACTCTATACGGCACGGTACAGAGGACAGCCGAAAAATCCCAGCTCGAAGCGCTAGCGCGCGCCGTGCCCGGCGTGGCCGCAATGACGAGCCGCCTCAGCGCGCTGCGCGCAGACCCCAGGTAGTCTACGCCTGTCCCGCAACTCGCAGTACTGCGAGCTGGATCTGGCCGAGCACCTGGGCAGCCTGCCGCGCGAGCTGTCCGGGCGCAGCCGCTTCCCGGAGGTCACCGGGCGGCCCTATCCGCTAACGCTCGGTGGTCATCAGCTGTTTTGGCTTGCCCTCGAATCGAAGCAAGCCGCGAGCGCGAGCTCCGAGCTCGGGCCGCTGGTTCTTGCTGGTTCTTGGCAGAGCTTCGCTGGCGAGCCCGCGCGGAGCGCGCTTGCGGAACGGCTGGGCCGCTACGCGCGTGAGCAGCGCTGGTATCGCAGCAAAGCCGTGCCCACGAAGACCACGGAAATCGAGGATATTTGCCTGTTTCGTGAGGCGTCAGCCAGCGATCACTGCCTAGCGCTACTCACGGTCGAGCTCGAGGACCAGGCCCGCGCAACGTACCTGATGCCGCTCTGCTTCGCGGCCGCCGCGCCGTCACCAGTAGCCGCCGAAACCGCTGTCTCGCTGATCTGTGAAGGCGAGATAGCGTCCGAGCGGCGCTACAAGCGCAGCCCGCTGCGGGACGTCGCGGGCATACTGCGGTCGTTCGCCTATGCAGCGGAGAGCGCACTGCGCTCCGAGCGCGTGCGACCGGCGGATCGCGCGCGGCTCGCGCCCTGGGCAGAAGCATTTCGCGCCTGGGTGTGCGTGAGCTTCGTGCGCACCTACCTGGCGGGTATCGCAGCTGAAGCCTATTGCCCGAAGTCTCCCGAGTCCGCGCGCGTATTGCTCGAGTTTTACGAGCTCGAGAAGGCGCTGTACGAGGTGAGCTACGAGCTCAACAACCGCCCGACGTGGGTCGCGGTTCCTTTGGCGGGCTTAGCGCGCCTCGTCGCTACGCCTTGACCCTGCGCAGCACCGCGACCGGAAAGTCTGCAAATACCTGCGACAGTGCGAGCGAGCCGTGCGCGCGGACGGTTTGGGCCGTGAGCACGTTGCGGTATTCACCCTGAAGCTCGCAACCGGACAGTGTCTGATTCGTCCAAGCTGCTCCGAGCGGCCAGGGTACCCGCCCGCGCGTCACGCGAAACGGGAAGCGCGTTACGACGCAGACCAGAGCGCAACTGTCAGCGCCACGTCCAAACGCAATGGCGTCTGCGCCGGCTTCGAGTGCCGCATAGCCGCTCTGAAACAGCTCCGGCTCAGCTCGTCGTAGGCGTAGGAGCTCGCTGACGATGAATAGTTTGATTCGGCCGTCCGGATAACTCTCGAGCAACCTGGAAATCAGGGCGTTGCGATTGTTGCGGAGCTCGTCCAGGGCGGCCAACTGCGACTCGAGTGTGCCGTAGTCTACGGGGCGACGGTTGTCCGGATCGACCAGCACCTGATGCCAGACCTCCGAGCCTTGGTAGCTGTCTGGTATGCCTGGCGAGCACAACTTGAGCGTGAGCTGAGCAAGCGCTTTGCACGCGGCGTAGGGCTCGATTCGTCGGCAAAAAACTAATAGTTTTGCCGTGAACTCGGGGTCTGACAATGTCCCCGTCAGGAAGCCGCGCACGGCGGCTTCGTAGCCAAGGTCAGGGTTCAGCCACGAGCTGCGAGTCTTGGCTTCGCGAATCGCTTTCAGCATGTAGGCCTGAAGCCGCGGCTCACACTCGGCGAAGAACGCTTCGCTTGCGCCAAAGGGAATCACGCCGATCAGCGTCTGATAGAACAGGTATTCGTCGCTGCGCGCGGGGGCCTCACGCCCGTCGTACGCGGTGCGATGTCTGGAGGCCAGGCGCGCGAGCTCGTGTACCGTCCGACGCCAAGTGTTGGGCAGCTCCGAAAGCATGCCCAAACGCGCGCGCGCGTCCTCGCCGCGTTTGGTATCGTGGGTGGAGGTTGCGGTCAGCGATAGCTTGTGCTCGCTCTGCTCGAGCAAGTTCTGGGCGTGGAATTCGCTCTGCTCGAGCCCTACTGCGTTCGGGCGCCCGCCGACTTCGTTCTCGGCCAGGTTTCGCGTGTAACGATAGAACACGGTGTCTTCCAGGGCCTTGGCGGTGACCGGTCCCGTGGTTTGCTGGAAGCGCATGGCGAACTCCCGTGCGCCGGGTAGCGTGCTCTCCAGCAGTAGTAGCGAGCGCAGGAACTGGTATGGGCCGCGATTCGCCGTCGGATTGCGCCGAATTGCGACCGCAACTGCGGCATTAATCAAGGATTCGTCCTCTGCGCTGCGCCATCCGTCCGGGCGTACGTAGCTGCGATACGCGCCAAAGGCGGCCATCACCTCGACCAGCGCGCTGTGTAGACTATGCCAGGTGAGATCGCGCCAGCGCCGGTCCTGCTCTGCCAGACGTTCCAACGCGCGCGACAGCATCGCCGCGTCACTAGCTAGCAAGGTCGACAGGACGTCGCGCTTCGCAGCCAGTAGATGATCGTCAAAATCCAGGGTATCCCCGGTGAAGTGCCGATACGTATTCGACAGGCTCAGCTCGGAGCGGTGATCGATCAACACGCTGCCTACGGCCCGGACGAAGTCGTAGCCGGTCGTGCCGTGGGCACGAAAGCCGGCTGGTAAACTCTCACCGGGAGCCAAGATCTTTTCGACGATGACGTACACTGGTAGCTCTGCGGGGTCAGAGCTACCCCTGCGGGTATCAGAAAACGCGTCGGGCCACCCCTCGCGTAAGCGCTCGGAGAGCTGTCTGAGATACCCAACGGGGTCGAACAAGCCGTCCACGTGGTCCAGACGAATGCCCGTGATTTTTCGATGTTCGATCAAGGACAGCAGCGTGCGGTGGCTTGCCTCGAACACCTGCGGCAGCTCCACGCGAATTGCCGCAAGCTCCGTGACGTCGAAGAAGCGCCGATAGTTGATGGCTTCGAGCGCCAAATGCCAGGCGCTCAGCCGGTAGTGTTGCGCGCGCAGCAGGTCGTCCAGAAAGTCGAAGCTCTCCGGTCGCGAGGGCACCCCGGACAGCTCTGTCAGCGCCTGCGCGAGCGCCAATTGCAAGTTGGAAGAGCTCACCGACTCTCGCAACCGGTGCTGGAGTGAACGAGCCTTGCGCCGATAGTTGGCGGTGATGAGCGGACGGCCCGGATCGCCTTCGTCGAGCTCGGAGAGCTCATCGGCGATTTGCCGAAGCTCGACGCTCGGATCGAGCGCCTGATTGCCCTCCATGAGATCTGCAACGTGCCGTAGCACGCGCGCTAGCGATTGCGGTCGCAGGGGCAGGTTGCGTGCACCGGCGCGCAGACGCACGGTATTGCCGTCGAAGTGAAGCGAGAAGTAGCCGCTCTCGAGGCTCACCCCGTATTGCTCGGGCAGAATTGGTAGGAGAAGCTTATGAGCCAAAGTCTCCTTCGGCGGCAGCCAGTCGATGTCGAAGTATTCCGCGTGCTCCGAGGCTTGGCCGTGCTCGAGGACGTCCTCCCACCAGCGATTGCCGTCACACCCGACGCCCATGTGGTTGGGCACGAAGTCGACGATTAGCCCTAAATCATGCGATTGTGCCGCGTCCGTCAGCGCTTGGAAGCCGGCGGCGCCGCCCAGCTCCGGGTTCAGCTGATCGTGATCCAAGACGTCATAGCCGTGGGTGCTGCCGGGGGCCGCCTTGAAGATTGGCGAGATGTATATGTCCGATACCCCTAGCCGCTCGAGGTATGGCGCGACGCGCGCCGCCTCGAAGAACCCGAAGGCCTCATTGAGCTGCAGGCGGTAAGTTGCGCTCGGAATTCTCATCGTGGTTCTCGGCTGTGTTCGGTCCGCTTCAATGAAAAGATTGCGGCGCTGCTCGCGGCTAGCTCGAAGGCCGAGGTCGACGGCGCGTGGCTGGTCGATAGCAGCGGCCGCGCGTCGCGTGCGGGGCAGCCGGCGACCTGCTCGAGTGTTGCTGTGCGGCCCGCGTTGAACAGTAACAGCCGTTCACCACGAGAGCCCTGGCGCAGCACCCACAGCGTGTCGCCAACCGTGCCGACTGACAGCCGGCTGGTCTCCCGGAGCACCGGATCAGTGCGCCGCAGCTCGAGCGCGCGGCGATATAGATCGAGGGTTCGAGCGTGTTCCGGGGAGCGGCGCTCGGACCAGTCGAGTTTGCTGCGCAAGAAGCTGGTCTCCGCTTGAGGGTCGGGAATGGCGCCGGACTCTGCCTCGCGGAAGGCGGAAAAATGGCCGAATTCCTCGCGTCGACCCCGGCTGACCGCGTGTCCGAGATCGCCCGCGTGATCGCTGAAATACAAGAAAGGCGCGCTGCACGCCCACTCTTGGCCCATGAACAAGATAGGTGTCGCGGGCAAGAACAAGAGGAGCAGGGAAGCCGCCCGGAAGGCATCCACACCGACCAGCGTGTTGAGGCGCTCCCCCGACGCGCGGTTGCCGACTTGGTCGTGGTTCTGGAGCGCGAAGACGAAGCGCTGTTGCGGAACTCCCGCGCTGGATTTGCCGCGGGGTTTTTCATTTGCCGTTCGGATCTGGCCCTCGAACAGTTGTCCGCGCTCGATGACGTGCGCAAGCTCTGCTAACTCGCCGGTGAATGCGCCATAGTAGCCGTCATGCTCGGAGGTGAGGAGCACGTGGAGTGCGTGATGAAAGTCATCACTCCACACCCCGTCGATGCCATGATCGAGCAATGCTCGGGGATCGTTACGGCTATCTTCGGCGATTAGTACGGCGGGCGGCGTGCAGGCGTGTGCGATATTCGACAACTCGCTCAGGATGTGCGGATCGCCGCCGGGCTCGAGCTCGTGCGTGGCGTCCAGGCGCAGCCCATCGAAGCCGAAGGCGCTCAACCAATAGCGGGCGTTGTCGCAGATTAGCCGGCGAAATGCTGGCTTTTCTAGGGCTGGGGCTTGGCCCCAGGTGCCTTTGCGCTGGTCGTCGAAGTACGCGTCTGAGAAGGCCGGCAGCGGGTTGCCGTCGGGGCCGAGGTGATTGTAGACCACATCCAGAATCACGCTCATGCCGAGCGAGTGCACGGTGTCGATCAGCGCCCTCAGTTGCTCCGGCGAGCCATAGCCCGAAAATGGCGCGAACAGTCCCACGCCGTCGTAGCCCCAGCCGCGCTTGCCGGCGAACGCGGCGAGCGGCATCATTTCGATGGTGGTGATGCCGAGCTCACGCAGCTCCGACATGCGCTCGCGCGCCGCGTCGAATGTTCCCTCGGCTGTGAATGTACCTACGTGAAGCTCGTAGATTACTTCGTTGGCGTCGAGCTCGACACGCCGTTTTTTGGACACCCTCCCGCGCAGTGGCGCGACGACCTGTGCCGGGCCGTGCACGCCAAAAGGGAGGCTGCGCGCATAGGGGTCCACCGCGATCTCGCCGTCGAGGCGAAAGTCGTACAGTGCGCCAGCGCGGACCTCGCGCACCAGCGCAACGAACGTGTGAGGCTCCTCGCTCCGGCCCAGTGCGACCTCTCTACTCGGCTGTCCCGGTCGATCATAAAGCACGACCGACACCTCCCGTGCCTTATCCGTCCAGGCCGCGAAGCGCACACCCGTGGCCTCGCACCACGCGCCGAGGGGAGCTCCCTCGGCGCGGCTCATGTGCGCCGGCTCCGCGTCAGGAGCTTGAGCGAGACCGGCGCAAGCGTGGTCTTTTCGCCGCCTTTCTGGCGCTCTTCTGCGGCGTCGTTGCTGGTGTCGATCAGCAGCTGCCAAGGGCGGTCGTCCTTTTCGAATGGCAGCAAGAAGTCGATCGGCTCGCTGTGCGCGTTGACCATAAGCAGCATGTCGTCGTCCTTCAGCGGCTCGCCGTTCTGATCGACGTCGTCCAAGCCCTCGCCGGCGTAGAACACGCCGAGCGAGCGTGTTTCGGAGTTGTCCCAATCTTCATCCGACATCTCGGCTCCGTCGTGGCGAAACCAGAAAATGTCGCTCACCTCCGAGCCGCGTAGCGCGCGCCCCTTGAAGAACGTGGAGCGTCGCAGCACGGGGTGCGCATGGCGCAGCGCGGTCAGCTTCTTGGTGAACGCGAGCAAGCTGCGGCGCTCGTCGTCGAGCTGCCAATCCAGCCAGCTGAGTGCGTTGTTCTGACAATAGCCGTTGTTGTTGCCGGCCTGACTGCGCCCGCGCTCGTCTCCGTGGCAGATCATCGGCGTGCCTTGTGATAAGACCAGCGTGGCGAGCAGATTGCGCTGTTGCTTGGCGCGCAGGGCGCGAATGTTTGGGTCGTCTGTGGGGCCTTCGACGCCACAATTGAAGGATAGGTTGTTGTCGTTGCCGTCTCGGTTGTCTTCGCCGTTCGCCTGATTGTGCTTTTGCGAATAGGACACCAAATCAGCCAAGGTGAAGCCGTCATGGCAGGTGACGAAGTTGATGCTCATGTACGGGTTGCGCCCGTCATTTTCATAGATATCGCTGCTGCCGGTCAGGCGATAGGCAAGCTCCGAGGCAAGCCCGCCATCTCCGCGCCAAAAGCCACGCATCGTGTCGCGGTAGCGGCCGTTCCACTCCGCCCAGCGAATGGGAAAGTTTCCGACTTGGTAGCCGCCGGGTCCAACGTCCCAAGGCTCCGCGATCAGTTTGACCAGACTCAGCGTCGGGTCTTGGTGAATGAGCATGAAGAAGCTCGAGAGCTGATCGACTTCATGCAGAGAACGCGCGAGCGCGGCTGCCAGGTCGAAGCGAAAGCCATCTACGTGCATGTCCAGTGCCCAGTAGCGCAGCGAATCCATCATCAGTTGTAAGGTCTGCGGGTGTCGCACGTTTAGCGTGTTACCCGTGCCCGTGTAGTCCATGTAGAAGCGAGGCGTCTCCGCGACCGTCCGGTAGTAGCTTTCGTTGTCGATGCCTCGGAAAGACATCGTGGGGCCCAGGTGATTGCCTTCGGCGGTGTGGTTGTAGACCACGTCCAAGATCACCTCGATGCCGGCCGCGTGCATGGCCTTCACTAGCTCCTTGAACTGCCCGACCTCGCAGCCGATCTCAGCGCCGGCGCGGAACCGAGGATCAGGCGCAAAGAAGCCGATAGTGTTGTAGCCCCAGTAGTTCGACAGACCCTTGTCGAGCAAGAATTGATCGTCCACGAAGGCTTGGATAGGCATTAGCTCGATGGCCGTAACGCCCAAGTCCTTCAGGTAGTTGATGATCACAGGCTGACACATGCCGAGGTAGGTGCCGCGTAACTCTTCCGGTACTTCGGGGTGCTGAATGGTCAGCCCGCGAATGTGCGCCTCGTACACGATCAGCTCGTGAAAGGGCAGGTTGGGGTTTTTATCGCTACCCCAATCGAACTTGGGATCGATGACCATCCCCAAGGGCGCGCCCGTTGCGTTCTCGGCGCCGACGATCAAATCTTCTTGGTCGGTGCCGAGCTTGTACGCGAACGAGCCGGCCTTCCAATCCTGGAGTCCCGAAAGCGCTTTCGCGTATGGGTCGAGTAGGCGAACCGCCGGGTTGAAACGCACGCCGCGTTCAGGCTCGTACGGCCCGTGAACGCGGTAGGCGTAACGTTGGCCAGGCGCGATATTGTCTAAGTAACAATGCCAGACGAAGCCCGTGCGGCGCTTGACCGGCAAGCGCGTTTCTTCGCCCTCTGGTGTGACTAAACACAGCTCGACTGCGGTCGCGTGCTCTGAAAACAGTGAGAAATTGACGCCCCGCCCGTCCCACGTTGCCCCGAGTGGATATGGATTGCCCGGCTTGTCGCTCACGTAACGATCCTTTGCTTGCCGAGTGCACGCGCGCGGCGTCGTGCCTCGGTGCTCACCTCAGAAGCAATGTGCGTGCCGCGCTTGCGCAGCGCCGGCAGCGTAGCGCGAGCTAAGTTATCGCGGGTGCGCACGGCTACGACGGAGCGCTCACCGTAGCGATGTTACACGGGAGTGCCGGATTGCCACGGGTTCAGAACGCAGAGCCTCCAAACGACGCGGACGCTCCTGCCGCGCCAAAGTTGGTGCTCGTGCCTGCCCCGCCGAACGGATCGCCAGCGATGCCCGTCATGCCGCCGCCCGCGTTGAACCCCGCTGCGTTCGAGCCTCCCACGCCGGTTATGCCTCCCGTGGTGCCAGCGCCCGCGGCGCCGCCGCCTGACGTCGGGCCGGAGCCGCCGCCGTCGACGACGACGACCGGAGCTGTGGGCGTTCCGATCGTGGGTCCGCGATTATCGTCGCCGCAACCGAGGGCGGCTTGCGCCAACGCCGCTGCAATCGACACCAGAACAGTGAGGCGATGGGACTCGGGATGATTCATGTGAGCACCTCCAAAAACGCCTCAAGATGGCGCCACAGTGATGCTCAGTATCAGTGCAAGATCGAGACCTCGGCCGTATCAGCGGCCTTCGCTGCCGGTGCGGCCTTCCACGATGCCGGCGTTCGCGGTCATCGCCATCACGCGGCCCGAGTCGGCGATCATACTCACGAACGGCGCTTCCCAGCTGGAGTCGGTCCACGCAGGGCGCCACGCTTCGGCCAGGCGCGGGTCGCGTGTCCAGAGCGTGCCCAAGCTCGCCACCCACTCGCGGTCGAGCACGTCGAGCGCGCTGGCGGAGAGGTCCGGAGCGCCTGGTACCACGGAGACAGTGGTTTGGTCGCCTTCGGTGCGCAGTGCGATGCCGTCGCTACCGACGACCAACGAAAGGCCGCGCTCGACACTGCTCGCGCCGTTCACGTAGGCGCGCGTGGCCGGGGTGGGCAGAAACGTCAGCTCCCAATCCATCGGTGAATAGATGGCCGCAAAGGCGCCGCCTTGCACGCGCCGCCCGCACACGATCCAGCGGGTGTCGTCGAGGCGCAGCACGGACGCGACATTTTGGATGCCCTCGAGCGGCAGCGGTTTCATCCAGCGGCGCCCCGACATCGCCCACAGCGCGGGCGGCAAACCGGGGCGACGGCCGACGGCAACCACCAGATCATCGAAGATCCCGCTCGCGTCGAGCAGCTCGACGTTCGGATCCGGGGCGCTGGTGAGCTCGCGCACGCCTTCGGTGCCGAACACTGCCAGCGTGCCGTTCGAGCCGCCGACCAGGAAGCCGCCGGCTTCGTGGCGCTTTGCGAAGGCCATGCCGCGCGGGATGCGCGCCAAGATGCTCTTGGCGCCGAGCCAAGACTCCCCGTTCCAAAATAGCGGGCCGCGTGGCGTGAGCGCGAAGCAGCGACCGTCCGTGTCCCAGGCCGCGCTCTGGATCACGAGATCATCCTGCGGGCGGTGCCGCACGGTCCAGCGCCAGCCTGCCATGTCCGAGGGCGGCGACAGACTTTGCATGTTGCGCAGCAAGAGCCGACTCGACGCGGGCGGCGCGGGCCTGTCCCCGAGCCACGGTAGCAGTGCATTGACCAGCGCTTCAGCAGTCTGCGGGCGATGCTCGACGGACAGCGCGGTGCCCCACGAAAGGGCGGCGTCGAGCGCCTTGCAGGCTTCCGGTCGCTCCCGGATCTCTGGGCTCAATACCGCGCTATCCTGCACGCTTTTGCGCGTTTTTGAGCGCATCTGCTCGTAGGCTTCAAGGGGCGTCGCGGCGTCGAAGTAGTGCTCGTTGGTGAGCACGTAGTAGGCGATACACGCCAGCGCGAAGACGTCCGTGTGAATGTCGACACCCGCGTCGAGCGCTTGCTCGGGCGCTGCGTAACCCACGGTACCAAAGCCCACGCCCGCGAACGTGCGTCCGAAACCTACTGGTCGCGCCAAGCCGAAGTCCGAGATCTTGAAGATCTCAGTGGCGCCGAAGCCGCAGCACAGGACATTGCCTGGCGTCAGGTCCCTGTGGATCACGCCTACGCCATGGATCTCGGAAATGCCGCTCGAGAGGCAGCGCAGGGCGTGCGTGGCGCGTCCCGGATCGAAGGCGTAGCCGGTCTTGTGTACCGAATAGGTGACGCGATCCTCGAGTGTGGTGCCTTCGACGCCGCCGTGCACGTACTCGATGGCGATCCACGGCGTGGGTGGCAAACCGAAATAGGGCGTGCTGCCGGTGTCCACGAAGCGCACCACGAACGGGCTGGGCGGCACGCGCTCATTCAGCCGGCCGAGCGCGACGGCTTCCTTCTGCGCCACGAGCTCGGGCGAGATGTCAGTCGTGCCAAAATGGCGTCGCACGACCTTGACCACCACCGGAGAAGCGCCCTCGGGGCTCTCGCGGCGCGCCAAATACGCCGCGCCCATGCCGCCTTCGCCCACCTGATGCTCGAGCACGTAGCGAACGCCGTGCTGCACGTCGGAGTCGATGTACCGCCCGCTCAGGGAGGAGGGGGCCATGGACATCGGCGGCTCGCTCACGTGGCAATTTGTGCGCCTGGTTTCGCTCCGGGTAAAGAGGTAATGCATAGGTAGTGATTGCGGATTCAGTGAAACGGCGGCTGCGGGCGCTGACCGCCTGGCGTCGGCCGGCTTTCCTGATGTTTGCCGAGAGCGCGCCGCTCGATTTGCGAATCGTTGGCCGGACGCTGCTGCACGCGGCCGCAGTCGGTGTC
>DATCFJ010000926.1:0-2524 GCA_036509605.1 Polyangiaceae bacterium
GGCGGCGACGGCCAGTGCGATCTCGATCGCATGAGTCAAGCCGAGTGCGACTTGCCAAAGGACGCCGTGTGACACCGTGACGCTCGAAGCGAGCGCTGCTGCAACGCGCGCGGCGCCTCCGCTCTCCAAGAACAACAGCGCGACCAACAGCGAGAGCAACGCCCCGAGCGGCGAGGTGTCCTCGTCAACGACAGGCAATGCTTGAGTTTCGCGCGCGCCTCGGATGTTGTCGGTCAAACCTCCGGCCATGCCCGCCGCCCAAAGCGCTCCGGCGGCTGCAAGCGCCACGGGCAGACCACGCGCCGCCTCGATCAACAGCGCCACCGCGAAGGGCGCCGAAAGCTGAGCCGGCGCAAGCGACGGCGCGATGCTCACCGCCAGCGCCAAGCCCAAAGCCGCTCGTGTGGGGGCCGGCAGGGCATTCAGCCCAAAGGCCGGAACCAGCGTCAATGCCGGAGTAACGCGCGCCCAAGCGAGCGCCCAGCCACGCAGGTCCACGCCCAGCATTGCAAGCGCCGGCTGTAGGATCTGAGCTGGATCGATGAGGGGTTGCATGACAGCAGCGGTGGATGGCGATGGCGTGACTGGCCTGGATTGACCGAGCGTAGGGGCCGCGATAACGGTGTCGCCCCAAAGCGTCCCAATGAGCCTCGACCTTTCCACGATCGGTTTCAAGACCGAACCACACGTCTTCACTTACGACTGGAAGACCGTGGCTCTGTACGCGCTCGGTATCGGAGCCAAACGCGCCGAGCTCGACTACTTGTACGAGGGACGCGGGCCCAAAGTGTTTCCGACGTTCGGCGTGATCCCGGCGTACGGCCCGGTCAGCGAGCTGTTCGGAAAGACGCGCTGCGACATGACACGGCTAGTGCATGGCGCGCAGAGCCTGCGCGTACATCGCCCGCTGCCGCCGTCCGGAACGCTGCATACCGTCGGCACGATCCGCGGCATCTATGACATGAAGAAGCTCGCGCAGGTGGTGCTCGAGACCAACACCACCCTGAACGGCGAACCCTGCTTCGACACCGAATGGCAACTGTTGGTGCGCGACGCCGGCAATTTCGCCGGCGAGCGCCCGCCCAAGAGCGAAACCCCCAAAATTCCCGAGGGGAAAACGCCAGACTTCAGCTTCACCGAGACCACTTCCGCGGAGCAAGCATTGCTCTATCGCTTGTCGGGTGATTTGAATCCGCTGCACGCGGACCCGGCATTTGCGACCGCCGTAGGCTTCGAACAAGGCCCGATCCTGCACGGCCTGTGCACCTACGGGTTCGTGGCGCGCGCAGTGATCCAAGAAGCGTGCGCTGGCGACGCCAGCAAGCTCAAGGGGCTAACCGCCCAGTTTCGCAAGCCAGTTTGGCCAGGCGAAAGCATTCGCACCGTGGGCTACGCGCTCGGCGATGGCCGCATCGTCTTGCAAGCCTTCGCGGGGGATCGGCCGGAAGCCGTGATCACCTCCGCCTTTGCCGAAATCTAACCTCCCGACCAACTCGGAGATGCCCATGAGCGACGAACTTCAAAAGAAGGTTTTCTCGGTTCCCCCTCCGCCCACCGACGAGATCGACAGCGATTGGGGCGGCAAGGCCGCTGACGAAAAGCCCGTCGAAACCGCGACCCAAGCAGCTGACGAAGGCGTCGCTGCGGCCAAGGATTCCGGCCCACCCGGCGCTGACGCGCAGCTGAAGGCAGAGCTCAAGGGCAAAGCCGAAACGGCCGCCGCGCCCAGCACGCCGCCTCCCTCCCCCGCGTCGCACGATGACGAAGAGGACGAAGAAGAAGAAGAAGAAGAGGACGAGGAGGACGAGGACGATGAAGAGGCCCCGGCGGCTCGCGCTCGCGCCACTCACCGACCGGTAAGCCGCACCGCGGCACCCGACGCCGGCGACGATTGGCTGCCGGACTGGGCCCCGTTCGCGGTGTTGGCCGCGCTCGTAATACTCGGAGTTGCAGGTGGGCTCGGTGCATTCACCAAGCCTCCCGCGGAAGGCGCGAGCCTTGCCCCGAGCACCGCGCTTGCCGAAAGCACGAAGCCCACGTCCATCGCCGCGAGCCATTTCCTGGTCATGTACAAGGGCTCGATGCGCGCGCCCGAAACCGTCACGCGCACCAAGGACGAGGCCAAAGCGCGCGCTTTGGAAGGCCTCGCAAAAGTGAAAAAGGGTGAGGATTTCGCCAAAGTCGTCGGCGAATACTCGGACGAGCCGGGGGCCGCGCAACGCGGCGGCGCGCTCGGTGACTTCACTGCCGATCGCATGGTGAAGCCCTTCTCGGATGCCGCCTTCAACTTGAAGGTCGGTCAGATCTCAGGGCTCGTCGAGACTCCGTTCGGCTTTCACGTCATCAAGCGCACCAAGTGACGCGCACCGCTCTCCTCAGCGCGCTCTGGCTTTGCTCGGGTTGTGTGCTCACGACCTTCGAAGGCGCGGGAGATCCGCCGCGCATCGCACCGCCGCCGAATGCGGTGGCGACACACCACGCGAGTGTCGATCCGAACGCACCGAAGCCGCTTGACCCGGCCGTG
>DATCFJ010000927.1:0-2250 GCA_036509605.1 Polyangiaceae bacterium
GCGGGGAGGCGGTGCGCGCGCGGGTGCCGGGCGCAAGCCCGCGGCGGCACATCTGCGACGAACGCCGCATCGTGCGCGGGAGAAGCATTACCGCGGCAATCCGGTGCACATCACCTTGCGCGCGTTTACGCGCTCGCTACGCAGTCAACACCTGGCGCGTGCGGTGATGGGCGCGATTCGCGATAGCAGCCGCGCGCACTTTCGCATCGCGCACTATTCGGTGCAGGACAATCACCTGCATCTGATCGTTGAAGCGGATAGCAAGAGTGCACTCTCCGGTGGAGTTCGCGGACTCGAGATTCGCATCGCGCGGCGTGTAAATCGGTTGCTGTTTCGGCGCGGGAGGTTTTGGGGAGATCGGTGGCATGGGCGTGCGTTGAACAGCCCGAGTCAGGTCCGAAATGCCCTGATTTATGTGCTTCAAAACCGCAAGAAGCACGTTCCGGCCAGCCCGGCGCTAGACGCGTTTTCGTCAGCCGAGTCATTCGACGGCTTCGCTCGTGCGATGCCGTCCGCGTTCCGCAGCGTCGGACCACCCGGAGTCTCACCGAGAACCTGGCTGCTCGCGGTCGGCTGGAAACAGCGCGGTTTGATCGACTGGCGCGCCGAAGTTCCCGCGGGCTAGCGGCGACGCACGCGCCCAGAGCGACCCACGCGCCCAGAGCGGCCCACGCGCGCTGGCCCAGCGCCCGCGCGCTTCACGCCGTCGGGTACGGCACCTTCGCCAGCGAGCGATCGTGTCCGCGTGAGCCGATGAGTAGCGCGGCGATCGCGCCGAGGAGGGCCATGAACATGTCCCATTGGGCGTCCCAGATATCGCCTTGGGAGCCGAGGAACGCGGCGCCGACGTCGGAGGCGACGAGCAGCGTGGTCCACCATTCGAGCAGCTCCCAGAACGCGGCGAAGGCGAAGACGACGCACACGCTCAGGAACGCGAGCCAGAAGCCGCGCACGAGCGGCGTTTTGCGGAGCAAGACTTCGCGCGTCAGGAACACGGGGAACACGCCGAGCGCGACGTGACCGACGCGGTCGTAGTGGTTGCGGCTCAGGTGGAACGCAAGTTTCGCCCAATTGCCGAGCGGCGTGAGCGCGTACGTGTAGCAGCCGCCGTAGATCAGAATCAGCACGTGTACGAACACGCCGACGCACACCCAGTGCGAGAGCGGCATGCGGCGGAAGCTCAGGCCGAGCCAGAGCACCATCAAGAGCCCCGGGGTGACTTCCAGGAACCAACTGCTGCGGCCTGCTGGGGGCGCCCACAGGGTCGCCATGCAGATCGCTGTCAGGAGCAGCAGCAGGCGAATCGGCAGGCGCGCGTGCTCGCTGAAAGTGCGAGCGGGCGCGGGAGCGGTGGCTTCAGAGGTCATTTTTGCGTCAGCCTTCGAACAACTGGCCGAGGGTATGTTAGGACGCGCACGAGTCCAAACGTGCGTACCGTCGTCGCGATCATCGCCTGCATCGAGCTGTTTCTCGTAGCCTTCCTCGGCTGGGTGGCAGTCGTGATCGTGTATCTGCCAACGTTCTGGTTCGACAAGAAGCGCATCCTGAGCGGCCGTACGTTGCGCCGCACGGCTCAAGCCGCGGCGACCTTCTCGCCCGTTTGGCGTTTCCGCATCCACGGCGCGATCCCGAAGAACCCGGGCAAGACCGTGTGCGTCAGCAACCATTGCTCGCACACCGACGTCTTCTTGATCTCGCACGTGCCCTGGGAAATGAAATGGCTGGCCAAGCGCTCGCTGTTCAACTTGCCGTTCATCGGCTGGAGCATGCGCCTCGTCAAAGACGTGCCCATCGACCGCGCCTCAGCGTCTGCCGCAAAGGCCGCGCTCGACAAGTGCGCGCGCTGGCTCGAGCAAGACATGCCAGTGATGATCTTCCCGGAAGGCACGCGCTCCAAAACCGGCGAGATGCAAACCTTCAAGGACGGCGCGTTTCGTCTCGCCATCGACACCGGCGCAGACGTTTTGCCGATGGCCGTCGCCGGCACGGACGAAGCGCTGTCCAAGCACGATTGGCGTCCCGGCTATGCGCGCGGCATCTTGACCATCGGCCAGGCAATCTCGACCCAGGGCATGACTCACGCGGACGTGCCCAAGCTCAAAGCCGCTGCACGCGCGCAAATCGAAGCGCTGCGTGCTCAGATCTTACCGCTCACCGCGGCCTAGCAGCGCCTGAAAATGGGCTGCCGGAGAGAACCGTGACGCCCGTGACGAGGCCCGTGACGAGGCCCGTGACGAGGCCCGTGACGAG
>DATCFJ010000928.1:0-13368 GCA_036509605.1 Polyangiaceae bacterium
TGGTTCCAGCCGCCCACGTCGATTCCACGATCCGCCAGCTGCTCGACCTGCTCGAGCCGGGTGACATCATCATCGACGGCGGCAATTCCCACTACCAAGACGACATTCGGCGCGCCCAAGAGATCGCGCCGAAGCAGATCCACTACGTGGACGTCGGCACCAGCGGCGGCGTGTGGGGTCGTGAGCGCGGCTACTGTCAGATGATCGGCGGCGAGCCCAACGTCGTAGGGCGCCTCGATCCCATCTTTCGGACCTTGGCACCCAGTATCGACAGCGCGTCGCGCACCGCGGGTCGACCGGAGGGTAAGGGCACGGCGGAGCATGGCTACCTGCACTGCGGCCCGGTCGGCGCGGGCCACTTCGTGAAGATGATTCACAACGGCATCGAGTACGGCATCATGGCCGCGTACGCTGAAGGCTTGAATATTTTGCACCACGCGAACGCCGGCAAAGGCGTGCGCGCAAACGATGCCGAGACCAGCCCGCTCAAGCACCCCGAGCATTACCAATACGACATGGATCTGGGCGAGATCAGCGAGCTCTGGCGACGCGGCAGCGTGATCAGCTCGTGGCTGCTCGACCTCACTGCGGCGGCCTTCGCCAAGAGCCCAGGCCTCGCCGAATACTCGGGTCGCGTTGCGGACTCCGGGGAAGGGCGCTGGACAATTCAAGCCGCGGTCGACGAAGGCGTGCCCGCGCACGTGCTCACCGCGTCGGTCTACGATCGCTTTGCCTCGCGCGGCGAATCCGACTTCTCGAACAAGATTTTGTCGGCAATGCGCTTCGGTTTCGGCGGCCATCTGGAAAAGGCGAAGTGAGTCATGGGCGAAGTGAATAGCGACGCATTCGTGTTGTTCGGCGCGACCGGCGATCTCGCGTTCAAGAAGATCTTCCCGGCGCTGCACTCGATGATCAAGCGTGGCCTCGTCACGGGCACGATCTTGGGGGTGTCGCGCGGCGGGTCGAGCTTGGAGAAGCTGAAGGAGCGCGCGAGAGAGAGCATCAAGGAGTACGGCGGCGGTGTGGACGAAGCGGCGTTCAACACGCTGTGCACGAATTTGCGTTACGTCGACGGTGATTATCGTACCCCCGAGCTGTTCGCTAAAATTCGTGAAGCGCTGGGCGGCGCGAAGCACCCGCTATTTTACTTGTCGATCCCGCCTAGCGTGTTTCCGGAGGTCGTAGAGCTTCTCGGCTCGACGGGCTGCTCGAACGGCGCGCGCGTGGTGGTCGAGAAGCCCTTCGGTCGTGACCTGGCTTCGGCCAAGGTCTTGAACGACACGCTGCACCGCGTGTTCGGTGAGCCGGCGATTTTCCGCATCGATCACTTCCTCGGCAAAGAGCCGGTGCAGAATCTGCTCTACTTCCGCTTCGCGAATTCGCTCTTCGAGCCGATCTGGAATCGCAACTACGTCGCCAGCGTGCAGGTCACCATGGCCGAGCAGTTCGGCGTGTCCGGTCGCGGCCGCTTCTACGAGGAGGCCGGCGCGATTCGCGACGTGGTTCAGAATCATCTGCTGGAAGTCGTCGCTTTCTTGGCTATGGAGCCGCCGCCGGCAGGCGACCGCGAAGCGCTGCGCGACGAGAAGACCAAGATCTTCAAGGCGATTCGCCCGCTCACGCCGGATCACATCGTACGCGGGCAATTTCGCGGTTATCGCGCGGAAGAAGGCGTCGCCAAGGACTCCACGGTCGAGACGTTCGCGGCGCTGCGCCTGCACATCGATTCGTGGCGTTGGGCGGGCGTGCCATTCTACGTGCGTACCGGCAAGAATTTGCCGGTCACCGCGACCGAGGTAATGGTCGAATTTCATCGCCCGCCGCACCAAGTGTTCTCGGAGCCGCTGGCCGAGCGCGCTAACTACGTGCGTTTCCGGCTCGGTCCGGATTTCGCGATCGCGATCGGCGCGCGCGCCAAGCATCCGGGCGAAGCAATGTCCGGCGACAACGTGGAGCTCTACTTGTCGAACCAGACCGCAACCGAGATGGGCGCCTACGAACGCCTGATCGGTGACGCCATGAAGGGCGACGCGAACTTGTTCGCGCGTGAGGACGGCGTGATCGCGGCTTGGAAGATCGTCGAACCGATCTTGGGCAACGCCGCGCCGATCTACGAATACGAGAAGGGCACCTGGGGTCCCGGAGACGCGAATCGCTTGCTCGCGCCCGGCAGCCGTTGGCACGATCCGGCGAAGACTCCGCCCAAGACCTGAGGGCGGAGGCCACCGAACTCCTTCACGGTCACGGCGCTGACCGGAACGTAAATACTCAATCTTGCCTGGCATTATTGGCTGAATCGCGAGCTGGGCGCTGGCTGCCCTGCTCTCTCGCTGGCGCCGGCACGGCATCGCGCTAAATTGTTAATGGAACGACATTCCGAATAATGGAACGATCAGGGACCGTCGATAAAGCACTGCGCTTGCTCGAAGTGCTGCACCAAGCGCAAGCGCCGCTCGCGCTCGCTGAGCTATCGCGCGCGCTCAGCATCCCGAAGCCGACGACGCATCGCCTGCTTGCGTCGCTCCGGAGCGCGGCGCTCGTCGAGCAACAAGACGATGGGCGCTACGCGCTTGGCGTCGGGCTGGTGCGGCTGGGGCTCGGCGCGCTGGCGGTCGACCCTGTGGTGCGCGCTTCGCAGCTCGAGCTCGAGCGGGCCGCGCACGAGCTGGGCGAAACGTTCTTCTTGGTCAAAGCACGGGGCGGACGGCTGGTCGTGCTGAGCAAGGTCGAAGGCACGGGCATGCTGCGCGTCGCGCCGGACGTCGGCGCGGAGGTGCCGCTCGAGGTCACTGCCAGCGGCCGTTTGTACATGGCGTACGCGCCCGAGCTGCTCGCCGGAAACCCGGGTCTGAGCCGCGTGTCGCCGGCCTCCGTGAAGCGCGCGCGCACGCGCGGCTACGACGTGAACGAAGCGGAGTGGCTGCCGGGGCTCACCGTGGTCGCTGCGCCGATCTTGCGGGGCGACGAGCTGCTCGGTTGCGTCACCTGCGCCGGCCCGGCTGTGCGGCTCAATGCGTCGCGGCTAAAAGTCGCTATTTCGGCCACGTGCGGTGTCGCAGAACGTGTCTCGCGAAGTTTGAGAGGTAACCGATGAAGAAGGCAGTGTCGATCGATGGTCAAGTCGTGTCCGATGAAAACGCGAAGATCTCCGTGCTCGACCACGGGCTCTTGTACGGCGACGGATTGTTCGAGGGCATTCGCGTGCGTGCCGGGCGCATCTTCCGCATCGAGCAACACCTAGCGCGCTTGCAGCTCGGCGCGCGCGTGCTGGGGCTCGAGCTGCCGTTCGATGCCGAGCAACAAGCGCGCATCGTGACTGATACCGTGCGCGCTTTCGGACAGCGTGAGGCGTACGTACGCTTGATCGTGACGCGCGGTGAAGGGCCGCTGGGCGTCGATCCGACCACCTGCAAGAAGCCGACGGTCGTCTGCATCGTGGCCGAGATTGGCCTATTTGGCGCCGAGCAGCGCGTGCAAGGGCTCGCGATGCTCACCTCGAGCTATCGGCGCCCGAACCCCGACGTGCAAGACGTCGCCATCAAAACCTTGAACTACCTGGGCTCGGCGTTGGCCAAGCAGGAGGTGCGTCAGCGCGGCGGAGACGAAGCGCTGATGCTCAATCAAAGTGGGCGCGTCGCGGAGGCTGCAGTCGCCAACGTGTTCGCGCTGCGTGGCCGTTCGCTGTGCACGCCGCCAGCGCAGGACGGCTGCTTGGAAGGCATCAACCGCGGCGCGGTCTGCGAGATCGCGCGGGATTTGGGCTTCTCCGTCGAGGAGCGCTCGCTCGGTCGGCGCGACCTGTTCGCCGCAGATGAAGTCTTCTTGACTGGGTCGGGCGCGGGCGTGATCGGCGTGCGCAGCTTGGACGGTCGCGCGATCGGCCGCGGGCGCACCGGTGAGGTCACGCTCGACTTAGAGCGGCGTCACCGTTCGCTCGCGGAGAGCGAAGGCCCGCTGACCGTGCCCTGACGGCGTAACGCTGCTGCGGCCAAGACGCACAGGATCGGCGTCAGCACCAAGTGGTAGCGGTCCTCGCCGAAGAATACGACGTGGGTGAGCGCGGTCGCCGCAAGAAACGCCAGCATGTAGCTGCCGACGCTCGCCTGTACCGGCTTGCCCGGGAGCTCCAGCGCGGCCACGAACGGCATCAGGATGACCAGCCAGTAAAACGGGTGAGCATCGCTGAAAAGCGCGTACACGCCAACGCCGGCGAGGAGCGCGCCGAACCCGACTTGGACGTAGAAGGGCGGCCGCCGCGGCTCGTCCCAACGCGGCAGCGCGACCACCGCGAACGCGGCGATCAGCATCAGCAGCCGATGAAATGCAGTCAGCAGCTCGCGGGCCGCGACGCGCCGCGACTCGGGCCAAGAGTCAGGGTCGGCCTCGTGCAGGTACTCGATCGCGAACGACTCATGATCGAAGGTTTGCGACAGCTTGAGCGGTGCAAGGGAGAGCCAATGCCCGAAATTTGAGGCAATTTTCGCACGAGCCACGTCCGCCCAGCAGCGGTCTTGTTGGACCTGGCCGGTGACCACGGGACAGCCATCCGTGGCGCGTAGCGTTTGAAAACGCCCGGTCTCGGTGATCGCGCCGATCGCGAGATTCCAGCCGCCGTTGCTGGAGACCAGCACACAGCCGTCCAGGCGTTCGCAGTTGCGCACCGTCCACGGCAGCAGAACGAGCAACGCCACAGCGGTCGTCGCTGCGGCGCGCAGGGCCGCTTGCCAGAGCGGTCGTGGCTGCGTCAGGAGCAAGAGCGGCCCCACGACCAAGCTCGCTGGACGCACCAAGCAGGCCAGGCCGAGGAACGCGCCAGCATAGACAACCGCTTGCCATCGGCCACGGAAGCGCAGGGCGGCGAGAGTGGAGCCGAGGATCAGCAGAGCCGCTAACGGCTCGGTCATGACCACCGCTGCGTACGCAATCAGGCCCGGGTGCACCGCGGCCAGGCCCGCGGCGATGCGGGCGCGATCGCGACTCACGTAGTAGCGCGCCAAGCGGTGCACGGCGGCGACCAGGGCCGCACCGGTCAGCGCGTTGACGACCGGCGCGACGACCAGCTCGGAACCAAAAATCTTATAAAAGAAGCCTAGAAACGCACTGTAGCCGACCGGGTAGTGCACCCACGGCTTCCACAGCAATTGGCCGTGTGAGAGCACGTCCTCGGAGTAGCCGAGACCGCGCGCGATGCGTTCGGCGCCGAAGTGATAGTAGTGACCGTCCCAGACCGGTTCCTTGGCCCAAGCGATGGCGACGAAGAGACGCGGTAAGAGCGCGGCGACGAACACCGCGATCGTGAACGCCTCGTCGCGGGGAAGATCGCGCCTGCGCTCTCGTCTTTCGATCAAGGCTCGGAATCCCCGTCACTGAGCGCGCGCCAATCACGCAGACGCCGCAGGTAGGTCTTGGAGACCTGCGTCGGATCGAGCTTCAGAAATTTGGCAAGTTGCTGCACGAAGCCGCGCGTGTAAACCAGCGCGGGCAAGTCTGCGAATCTTTCGGCCTCGATAGCCTGCAAATGAGTAGAGGAAATCTTGGTCTGCTTGGCGATCTCGCTGAGCTCGATACCGTGTGACTCGCGAACCTTGCGCAGCAAGGTGCCGGTGAACTCGGTCTCGCCGTTGATCTCGCGCGCGAGCTCTTTTTGGAGCATGGAGCGTTCGGCTTCGAGTGCGCTGTCCTTGGCTGCGTTGCGCGCGGGCGCTTCGGCTTGCTCTGCCGGAAATACCGAAGCGTCGTAAGCCTTGCGGCGCAGGGGGTCCAGCAGGGTGTCGTGAGCTTCTTCCACGCGCGCTTGTTCGGTGCGCAGTTGGTCGCCCTTGAGCAGCGAGGTCAGCGGCAAGCTGCCGGGCTGGTACAGCTCGCGTTGGCGCTTGTAGGCGCGGCGCAGATCTTCATCGCTCGCGCTCTGGTGCGTCCAAAGCACGTCGTACAGGTTCGGCTCGCCGGGGACGAGCGACAGCGCCGGCACTTGTTGCTCATGCTCGCGCGCCGTGGATAGCGCGAGCACACGCCGAGCAATGCGCTCCACGTTGCGCGCGCTCTTACTCGTTGGGCTGTCGATCAGGAGCGGGCGGCGATGCGTGACGCTGAGCCAGACTGCGTCGTCTTGTTCGATGTGTCCGACGTAGTCGAAGTGCACGCCTAGGTAACGCTCGGCCATGTCGCACATGGCGGGGCCGAGCTCGGTGTCGCCGCGCAAACGCCCGCTATTTACGACCAAACGCGGACGCAGCTTGACCAGCTCTGCCGCCGCGAGCTCACCCAAGTTCGAGTCGTAGCGTGCCACGGCGCGCACTAGATCTTGCGGCGGAGGCAGCGGGCCGAGCTCGGCTTCAGCGCGCTCCAGCAGGCGCATTTTGAAACGGTCCTTGCTCAGTAAGCGGCGCATCATGCGTTGGAACAAGGCGCGCGTGAAACGATACGTCGCCTCGATCGCCGGGGGCTCGGGGGCAGACACGCAGATGCCGATGTCGGCGCTCAGAAATAGGTCGAGCGTGGCCGGGCCGGTGCCGGCACCGAGATCCAAGATCACGTAGTCGATGTCGAGCTTCTGAACTTGGCGTGCCCAGCGTGGCTTGCGCCCGGGCCGCACCGGTACGGTGGAGCCCACACGGTAGCCTTGCGCTACGAGCCGTAGGCCGGGGACCTGAGTCGGCAAAGGGACCAGGTCGTCCTCTTCCGAGTCTTCGCTCGGCTCCGGCGAGCTCGGCGGCTCGATGCCGAGCACCGTGTGCAGGGCGGCGCCCGCGGGGTCTGCGTCGATCAACAACACCGAACGCCCGAGCTGAGCGACGTACACGCCCAGGTTTACGGCGAGCACGCTCTTGCCGACACCGCCGCGCCCACCGCCGACGGCGATCGTTCGCCGCACGCCGGGCGGCGGAGCGATGCCTTGGGAGGAATCGGGAGGGTAGGAGGGCGTCGTAACGTCCGACATGCCGGAGGCTGCGATTTACAGCAAATTGACGAACATTGCGTTGAAATCGCCGGCCCTGGCCGGGGGCCCTGGCGATCCGCCTTCCAAGACCGCCCGGGTCGTGACTACGCTCGGCCCCGCAATGTTCAGCCTGCGCTTGGCTGGGGCAGCCCTTGGTTTTGCCCTGTTCAACTCTCAATTGACCACCTGTCGTTCGCCTGGCGAAGGGGGCTCTGAAGCCGCCCCCGCGCACGCTGAGGCCAAGGACGTGACGCTGCCCGGCGTCGACACCAGCGCGCTTACCGGCCGCGAGAAAGCCGACTGGTCTCGTTATGTCTCGGACCTACTCGCGCCGTGTCCGGATCAGCCGGTGAGCTTGGCGCAGTGCGTGCGAGAAAACCGCAGCTGCAAGCAGTGTGTCCCGGCCGCAGATTTCCTGGTCAAACAAGTACGCCGCGGGCGAACGCGCGGGCAAATTGAAACGTCGTATCGCGGGCGTTTTTCAAGCGACGTGATCAAGAACGTCGATGTCGAGGGCTCGCCGGCGAAGGGCTCGACCGGCGCTCCGGTCCAGATCGTGGAGTTCGCGGACTTCGAGTGCCCGCACTGCGGCGCGACGCGTCCCATTTTGGATGAGTTGTTCAAGCGCTACGACGGGCAAATCCGCTTCGTGTTCAAGAATTTCCCGCTCGGCATCCATCAATACGCCGAGAAAGCCGCGCGAGCCGCGATGGCCGCAAACAAGCAAGACAAGTTCTGGGAAATGGAGGTCGCGCTGTTCGACAACCAGCAGAACCTCGAGCCGTCGAACGTCGAGCAACTGGCCAAGTCGATTGGCCTGGATATGCCGCGCTTCTTGAAGGACCGCGATAGCGAGGCCGTGGCGGATCTCGTGTCACGTGATCGCAAGCAAGGTGAGCACCTGGAGCTCGCTGCAACGCCGTCGATCTTCATCAACGGGCGTCAGTTCGAGAGCTCTGGTGAATTCAAAGAGGATCTCGACGACTGGGTGACGCTCGAGATCAAGCTTGCGGGCGGCAATGCAACGCCGGTCGCTGTGGATTCCGCAGCGCCGGCAGCTCCAAGCGCGAGCGGCGCAGCTGCGGGTTCGGCCAAGGCCGCCCTGCCACCCGCTTCGGCGGCGAAGCCAGCTCCGAAGCCCAAGGCCGGCAGTCTTTGAGAGTCACGAGCGCCGATCACGGCTGCTTTCCCAGTGGGCGTCACTACCCGGGCATTGCGCACCTGCTGCGCATCGTCGCGGCCGGCCTGCTCGATGAGTTCGCGGCTGATCACGCTGTTCACGGTCTCAAGCTAGTCGCTATCGACACCGAGACCACGGGTCGCGATCCGCTCACCTCGCGAGTCGTCGAAGTGGCGTGCGTGTTTTGGCGCGAGGGCGGCGTAGTCGAGCGCAAGAGCTGGCTGATCAATCCGGGCTGTCCCATCCCGCAAGAGGCGTTCGAGATCCACGGCATCGGCAACGAAGAAGTGAAGAATGCTCCGCCGTTCTCCGCGATCGTCCCTGAGCTGTACGCGTGCCTCGAAGGCCACGTGCCGATGGCATATAACGCCGAATACGATCGCAAGATCCTGACGGCGGAGCTGGCGCGTGTCGCTTCGGTTCCGGTGACGGCCCCGCCCGCCTTTCGCAAGGGCGTGGAGTGGGTCGATCCGCTGGTCTGGGCGCGCGAGCTGCAGAAGCTCGAGAAGAGCCGGGCATTGGGCGACGTCGTGAAACGGCTCGGGATCGAGCTCGACAACGCGCACCGCGCTGCCGCCGACGCCGAAGCCACGCTGCACGTTTTCGCCGCGTTCCTCAGTGACCCACGCGTACCCAAGGCGTACGGCGCGCTGATTCAAGAGCAACGCCGCCTGGCGCGCGCGTTCGAAGACGAGCGCGGTTACTGGCGCGGGGCGCGCTGAGGCGCAGACGCGCGGCGTTACCGCGCGGAACCACAGGCGGCGATCTCGTCTATGAGTGAGCGCTGGAACCGACTAGCGTGAGCACAACATGACGCAATCAGTACCCGTGAAGATCGGTGACCAACTTTTCGAGCGCGAGGACGGTGCGGCTTTTGGCGCAGTTGTCGGCGTGCACGAGCACGAGCTCCTGGTCGAGATCGAGGGCGTTGGTCAGGCGGTGTTACCCGGCATTGCCATCCGCGCCGTGCACGACGGCAAGTTGCTCGTCGATCTCGCGCAATTGCCGCCGCCGCTGCGCGCGTCGATCAAGCGCGCGCACGATCGCGAGACGAAGTAGCCATCCGCGTTGCGCTCGAATGAGCGTTACGGGAATGGCGCAAGCGGCGGGGCCAATTGCTCGGCCCTGCTCGCGACTACTTGCCCTTCTTCGCGGCCGCTGCGCTGGCCTTGTTCGAGGCGGTGGTCTTCTTCTGATCTTTGCTCGCCGTGTCTTGTTTCTTGGCCTTGTCTTTGGCCTTCGGAGACTTGTCGCCCATGTGATGCACCGTCCAGGTTGGGATCGTGGAAGCTCCAACCTATTCGAAATGCAAATGCAAGGATAGCGAGAGCAGTCGCCGCGCCGACGCGGGCAGCGTGGCGCTATTGCGGGATCTGAAAGCTCTTGGGCAGCGTGAACGAACTGCCGCTAAACGGCGGGATGTGCGCGCCGCGGAACACAGTGGAGACGCATTGCCCCACCGAGGTGCCGGCGAACGGCGCCGACACGCTGACCGACTTCGCCAGGCCGTCCGGCGAGAAGGTGATGGTTGCTGTGCCGGCGCCCGTCGGGCCGTCCGCGCGCTTGCAGCCGCTGGCAGCGGACGCGGCAGAGCTCAAGGCAGCCATGGCCGCGCCGCGATTGAGCGGCGGACGTTCGCTGTTTGGTGGGAGCGGCAGAGCGGGTGTGGCCGGAGCTGGCGCGGGCGGCGCTTCGTCGAGCGCGGCGGCCTTGGCGGTGTACGGATTGCTTGGCAAGGGCCGCTCGACCTTGTCTGTGGGCGGGGTCTTGTCTGCGGGCGAGGCTCGTCCCGCCGGCGCGCCTCGACGCGCGGTGAGCGCGTTGCTCATCGCTTCGCCGATCGGAACTTCGGGTGCTGCCAGGTTTGCCTGATTGGCCGTCGGCAAGCTGTCGATATTCACGCCCGCAGGGTCGGCTGAGTCATCGCGGGGCGTGCTGTTGTGGCTCGCGGCGTGAGCCGCGGCCAGCGTGGTCGTGATCAGCGGCGCGGGCTCCGGGCGGTGAGTGGTGGCCCAGAAGATGGCGCTGGCCGCGGCGGCGAGCCCGCCCAGCGCAGCAAAAAGTGGCAGCACGCTGCCCTTGCGCGCTTGGTTCGGGTCGAGCGTTTGCGGATGCGGAGTGCCGGTGCGTGAGCTGGAGAACTGTGACGTGCTGGTCGGCGGTTCGGAGGGCGAACCGAAGCGAGCCCCAGATACGCCGGACGTGGAGCGCTCGGGAGCCGCTGATTGCTCCGGGACGAGCCCGCTCGCGACCGAGCCGTCGGCGACCGTTAGTGCTTCGCGCAGCGCTTGGCGCTGACTCTCGATACGCGAGCCGAGCACACGCTTGACGAGCTGGCCGACGCCCGCGTGCGAGATCATGATTCGCTCGTCTTTGAGATAACGCTCGAGCGCGTCGCGGAACTCCGCGGCCGTTTGATAGCGCTCGTTCACGTTGCGCGCCAGAGCGCGCTTCACGACGGCAGCCAAACCATCCGGATACTTGGGGTAGATCTCGCTCGGCGCTGGGATTCGGCCGCTTTTCACGAGCTCGATGGTTTGAGCCGGATCGTCGCCGCGGAACAGGCGCTCGCCGGTCGTGAGCTCGAACAGCACGATACCCAGCGCGAACACGTCGCTGCGCCGGTCGACCTTGCCGGCGCTGGCTTGCTCCGGCGACATGTAGCCGAATTTGCCTTTGATCTTGTCTTCAGCGTCGATCACGCTGTGCGCGGTGGCGTTGGCCACGCCGAAATCCACCAGCTTGGCTTGGCCGTCGAGGCCGACCAAAATGTTGTGCGGTGATACGTCGCAATGAACGATGTTACGGAGCTCGCCGTCCCAACCGCGCAGCTCGTGCGCGGCGTGTAGCCCCGCAGCGGTATCGGCGATAATCTTCACGGCCATCTCTGCGGGGATCGCGCGACGCCGTTTGGCCTCTTTGATCACCGTACGCAGTGAATCACCCTCGACCCACTCCATGGCCATGTACAGGATGCCGTGGTCCTCGGAGACCTCATGCACCTTGACCACGTTGGGGTGATCGATGCTGCGCACGATCTGCCCCTCTTCCAGGAACATGGATCGGAAGTCGGAGTGGCGGGCGAGCTCGGGGAGCATCGCCTTCACAGCGACCAAACGCTGTTTGCCGCTGACTGGAGCCTTTTCCCGCGCGACCCAAACGCTGGCCATGCCGCCGCGACCAATTCGCGTGAGCAGCTCGTAGCGCCCTAAGGTCGACCCTGACTTAAGTTCGGCGTTCATCGGTTTGGTCTTAGCGACCAACTCTCGTCCTACGTGCGAAGCCCACATGGCGATCTTCGCTACTCTGATTTATGCCACGAATTTCGCGCGTATGCGAGCCTCTGCGCGGCTCTTCGAGCTCGTCAGAGCTCGTCAGAGCTCGTCAGAGCTCGGGCGTTCATGTAGGTGACTCAGGGTGTCGTGGAGTCTGAGCCGGCGTCCTGCGCGTCGAGCGCGCCTTGCGTACTAGCCGCACTAGCCGCACTAGCCGCACTAGCCGCACTAGCGCCTGGCCGTGGTTGCGCGCTGACCTTGAGCGTCACGTCGAGCAGCAGAGTCTCCCCCGGAGTGAGCTCGATGGTGCGGCGCTCCACCGGCGCATTGGGATGCTCCAAGCGCACGTAGTGACTTCCGGCGCTGAGCGGGATCGGGCGAGCAAACGGTGTGATTTCCACCTCTTGACCGTCGACGATGACGTGCGCCCAGGGGTGCGCAACGACCCTCAGAAAAGAACGCCCTGCGGGAAGCA
The DNA here is from genome assembly GCA_036509605.1 of Polyangiaceae bacterium. Lineage (GTDB taxonomy): Bacteria > Myxococcota_A > Polyangia > Polyangiales > Polyangiaceae > PMG-095. The sequence goes on from DATCFJ010000928.1 coordinate 11,871, forward strand.
GCTCCAACCTACGCCCAGCTTGCGCGGCGACTGCTGTGCCCGATGCCTTCCCAGACAAGAGCTGAACCGCCGTGCCGCCGGTGATGATCAGTGCCAATGCGAAAAAAAGCCCTGACACTGCAAAACCTACACCGCCCTCGCGCTGACGCGATTGACGCGTAGCGGCGCCCTTCAGCGGGCTGCCTTCGACCAGTCGCGCTCGGACGAGCGTGTCGCGTAGCAGCGGGGCGCTCGGCTCGGCGCCCAGCTCGCGCGCAGTGAGCTCCAAGATGGCGCACGCTTCGAGGCTGGAATCGAAGCGATCGCTCGGCATTTTCTCGAGACAACGCTGGGTCAGACGTTCCAGCGCGGGGCTGATGCCGGGTGCCTTCTTGGCGAGTGGCGGCACCGGGTCGCGACGTATTCGCAGCGACGTGCTGCGATCATCGGGGCCGTCGAAGGGGCGTTCGCCGCACAGCATTTCGTACAAGAGCACGCCGAGTGAAAACAGATCGCTGCGGCCGTCGGCGCGCTCGCCCAAGATTTGTTCGGGTGACATGTACGACGGGCCGCCGTAGCCGGTGCCGCCTTCGAGGAGCTCGGGCGCGGTCGGCAGGCGTTCGTCGAAAGCGACGCTGAAGTTCCAGAGCTTCAGTGAGCCGTCGGACGCGAGCAGGATGTTCTTCGGTTGTACATCGCGGTGCACCACACCGTGCGCGTGGGCGTGCGCCAAGGCGCGACACACTTCGAGCGCGACTGCGCAGGCGAAGGCTTCGGGCAGGCGCTTGGTCTTCTTCAAGACGTCGCCCAGCGAAACGCCGTCCACGTATTCGAGCACGAGCCACATGCGCTCGCCGCGGCGGACGAAATCATAGACCTTGGGAATGTTCGGATGGTTCAGCTCAGCGAGCAGACGCGCCTCGCGTTCGAGCGAGGCGGCGAACGGCGACGAAGGCAAGATGCTCGAGCCGAGGGCCTTGATGAACGCAGGTCGGCCCAGCGGTTCTTGGACCGCGTGGTAGAGGTCGGTGATCGGCCCCGTGCTCAGCTTTTTTACGACTTCGCAGCCGTCGAAGCGCTCTGCTTCCACCATTCGCGCGCACGTTAACATCGCAAAACGGCTCGGTGTCGAGCCAAGTTATCTGACTTGGTGCAAGAAACGTGGGCCCGAGGCGCTGTGCGTTGAGACTTCTGGCCCATAGCGTTAGAAGTGCCGCTTCTGTCATCGGGGGTTTCCCCCCTTCGGGGATCTCGAAGCGAGTCACCCCCGCGCCCGCTGAAGTGTCCCCCTTCGGGGATCACGGGGCGCGTAATTCAGCGGGGCCCCATCCCCGAGTTTGGGACCCCGACCCCAAACGTTGCACTTTGATGAGCGGCGAGTCTCCACTAGTTCCCAAAGCTCCTGTCGCGGCGCAGCCGAGGCGCTTCGCCGTGCGCGAGCGGGCCCAAGCTTGGTTCCGTGGGCTCAAGAGCTACTTCAGCGATCAGGATCCGAAGTTCTTGACCGCGTTCGCACCGG
>DATCFJ010000929.1:0-4702 GCA_036509605.1 Polyangiaceae bacterium
CTAGCCGACTCAGCTCACCCCTTCACCCCTTCGGGTGTCTCGAAGCGAGTCGGGTATCTCGAAGCGAGTCACTTCTCGAAAACTTGCGCCGCGGCGACGCCGGAGCCACCCGCGGACTGCACGGAGACCTTGACCGCGACGGGCAGCGGCAGCGCCCACTTATAGCAATTCGGCTTCTTGCCTAAAACGGCAGTGGCGCCCGTGTCCTGATCGGTCGCCAAAACCGGAGCCATACCGGGGATGATGGTGACGGCCAAGAACTGCACGTTCAGCTCGGCGATCGGCGGCATGCCGACGGCCACCACGCTGTAACACTTATTCGGCTGGAGCATGATCTGCGACTCGAGCGGCGCTCCGGGCGCCACGTTGCCGACCATCGCCGTACCGAGGGCTTTCGACCCAGCGACAGTTTCCGTCGAACCGAGCTTCGTGAGCATCGGCGTGATCGCGGCGGCGACGGTTGGGTCTGCCGTGGCGGCTGGCGGGGGAGTCGTGGCAGCCGGCGCGGCGGTGACCGCCGGTGCAACCGTCGCGGTCGGAACCGCGGCTGCGCCGGCGCCGCCGGGCGTGCCAGCCTGATAGGCGGCGCTCGCCGGAGGCGTATCGTCGGTCTTCTTGCAGCCAACGGCAGCGATCAGGGCGAGCGACGTGAGCAGCAAAGTCTTGTGCATCATGGGGGATAAAGCTCCTGTTACGAAAAACGAAAGTCTTCGGCCGGCGACGCTACTCCGCTCTGCAAGCGCCCTCAATACCGCGCTACCCTATACAACATGCGTTTCGCGCTGATCTCGGACGAGCACTTTGGCCCAACTGCCCACTTTCAAGGCAAGTTGCGCAAGCTGACCGCACACGCGGGCGTGCTCTGCCAAGCCTTCGTGGAGCGCATGAATCGTGAAGTGAAGCCTGATTTGGTGATCAACCTGGGCGACGTGATCGAGGACGAATCGCGCCCCAAGGACCTCGAGCACTACCGGCAATTCGTGGATATTTTAGGTGCGCTCGAGTGTCCCGTGCTGCACGTCGCCGGCAATCACGACCAAGTAAACCTGAGCGACGCGGACCTGTGCAAGCTGTGGAACCACGACGGCGCTCTGCACTACAGCAAGGATGTTGCCGGCGTTCACTTCAGCATCCTGCGCACTATCGAAGTCACGGACGTGGCAATTCACTTGCCCCAAGAGCAAATCGCCTGGCTGGCGCAGGATCTAGCGCAAAGTTCGCTGCCTGCCGTGGTGCTGATGCATCACCCGGCGAGCGAGATGCGGCTGGACGGCAATCGCTGGTTCGAGAAGCGTCCGAACGTGTGCCGCGTCGCTGAGCGGCGCGCCTTACAAGACGTCGTGAGCAAGGCGCCGCGCGTCGTCGCCGTGTTCAACGGGCACGTGCACTGGAATCACTTCGACGTGATTTCCGGCGTGCCGTACATCACGTTGCAAAGCCTCGTCGAAAACCTAGACGAGGACGCACCAGGACGCGCCGCGGCCGCGCACGCGGTCGTCGATCTCGACGACCGACGCATGGTCGTGCGAGTGGCTGGCGCAGAACCAGTGCGTTATCAGGTCGAGCTCAGGGGGCGAGACTGAGTCACGTCGCGACGCGCGAACGCCTCGCGCTGGTGCCACGCGACTGATGCAGCCAGCGCAGTGACCAGCGAGATCCACTGCGAGGTCGAGAGCTGCACGACGTTCGGCGCACCCGACGGCGGCGGGCGCAAGAGCCAGTAGGCGAGCACTGGCAGCGCCAAGGCGAGCGCACTCGCCGCGCGCCGAAGCGCGACGCGAGCAACGCTGCGCAGCGGTCCGTACGCGAACGCCGCCCCGAGCAAGACCAGCAACGAGGGGATTAATACATGCTCGCGAAACGCCGGCCCGAAGCTGCCTCGCTCGTGGTCGTCGCGCACGATTTCCAGCAAAAAACGCAGATAACCGTAGCCAAAGGTGAAGGCCAAGAAGACCTCTCCACGAAAGCGAGCAGCTTTGCGCAACTGCCAGGTGAGGACGAGCAGCAGTGCGCCTGCGAGCGACTCGTACAGCTCGGTCGGGTGCACAGGCAACGACGCCTGCGCGCTCACGGAAAGGCCGCGTAGGTCGACGTGTTGCAACCATGCAGGTGAGCCCGCACCGTCCAGTACATCGCTCGGCCAGCGTGGGAAAGTACCCAAATGCTTGAGCCACGTCGGCGCCTGCGCGCTGAGCGGCTTGCCGAAGTCGCAACCAAACAGGTAACAGCCAATGCGCGTCAACATCAGGCCGCTCGCCAAGCTCGGAGCAGCAACGTCACCCCAGCGCAAGAGGGCCACCCCGCGACGCCTCAAGTACCACCAGGATCCGGCAAATCCGCCTAGGAATCCGCCGTACGCGACCAACCCGCCCCGGCGCACCGCGAGCATCTCGAGGAAGTCGTGAAACTCGCCCCAGTTGGTCAGCACGTACAAGACCCGCGCTCCGATCAACGCCGCGATCGCGGTTACGAAGTAACAGTTGGCCAAGAGCTCGCGCGGCAGCCCGTCGCGTTCGCCGAGCCTGAGCGTCAGGAACCAACCGACGACGATCGACGCGCAGAGCATCGCGCCGTAGCTGTAGATGGGTAGTGACTCGAGCAAGAAGTGCTGCCCGCGAAAAAGAACGCCGCCCACGAGACCGCTCACGACCGCCAGCACGCCGATCACCAGCAAGTCCAGCGCTCCCCGGCGCCGCCCGTAGAGCGCCAACAAAAAACCCAAGCCGGCCAGCACGAACAACGTGGGGCCGAGCGGTAACGCCCAGGCGGGTAGGGGGATTTTGAAGAGGACCGGATGCATGGCGGGAACCGAGGCTAAGCGCGGACGGCCGTGGTAGCATGGCGCGTCGTGCGGCTCAGGTTCTTCGTGCTCCCGTCGCTGGCGTTCGCGCACTCGCTGGCGCTCAGCGCGTGCGTGCCCGAAGAGCGCCCAAAAGGCTCGCGCGCTGCCGGCGGCGCCCCTGCAACGACCGCCGGTCCCGCTCACCTCGCAGACGGCCGCCAGGCAACGCCAGACCCAAAGCTCAGCGAGCGCTTTACAGACGGCTTCGATCGCGGCGACATCGGTTCGGATTGGAACATCACCGGCTCCGGCTGGGCGCTGAAGGACGGCCGGTTGTGCGTCAGCGGCGCTCACAATCATCCGGCCTGGCTGCGGCGCCGTCTGCCGGTCAACGCGCGTATCGAGTTCGAAGCCACCAGCTCGTCCCCGGAAGGCGACCTCAAAGCCGAGGCTTGGGGGGACGGCTCGAGCGCCGCGACGGGCACGTCGTATCGAGACGCCACGAGCTATATCGTCATTTTCGGGGGCTGGAAGAACACCATGCACGTCCTGGCCCGGCTCGACGAGCACGCCACCGACCGCACCGAACTGCGCGTCGAGCCTGGGGAAACCGACCCGCGCGCGCAGCCCGTCCTACCGGATCGCGCGTATCGCTTTAAAATAGAGCGAACTGACGGCCGAACCGTCCGTTACTTCGTAGACGACATCGAGATCTTGAGCCTGAAGGACCCGAACCCGCTGACCGGAGAAGGCCACGAGCATTTCGGCTTCAACGACTGGCAGGTCCCGGCCTGCTTCGACAACCTCACCATTACCCCCCTGAAGAGCTGAAGCAGTGGAGAACGCGGAGGTCGAAGTCGCGCTGGAAGAGCTCGAGAATCGCCTCGAGCGTCTGCGCGCACTGTACGAGCAATACTTCATGGGCATCGAGCGCATCGAGCCCGCGATCCCGCGGAAGGATGTAGACCGCCGCATCTACGTGCTCCGTCGAGAGAAGATTCGCAACACGGCCAAGCGCTTCAAGCTGCAGACGATTATCTCGCGCTACAACACGTTCCAGCAATATTGGCAGCGTATCTGCCGCGAGATCGAAGCAGGCACTTACAAGCGGCACGTGATTCGCGCCGAGCGCATCGCGCCCGGCCAAATGCTCACGATCGCGGCGCGCAAGCGGCTCGGCCGCGCTGCACTGGAAGCTGCGTTGCCGGATTCGACGCCACCTGCAGCGCGTGAAAGCGCGCGGCCCAGTGCTCGTCCTCAGACCGAAGTCGTGCTCCCGTCGCTCGCGGCAGCAGCAGCAGCGGGTGGGCCGTCCTCTCTGCCAATTCCTCCGCTAGGCATTGGCGCACCGCCTCTCAAGGCGGTGCCGCCACCAAAGCCCGGCGCACGCCCGGCCAAACCGAGCGCGCCTTTCGAAGCGCCTGCTCCGAAATTCGAATCGCTGGATTTTGATTTTGATTTTTTAGGGGATTGGGATCCGAGCGCGGCTGCGGGCAAAGGCAAGCGAGCGCCGGAGGTCCCCGCGCGCCCGTTTGGTCGCGCGCTCAATCAACCGCTCGGCGCGGCGCCGCCTCCGACGCTGGTCAACGCCGGCCTACGCACAGGATCAGCCAAGCCTGTGATTTCCCCCGCGCCACCGCCGGCGCCGCCACGAGTCGTTGCCGCAGCGCCGCCGGGCGAGCGCCCGCTGATCGCGCCGCGGCCGCCACCGCCGCCGCCGGCGGCTGCACCACCACTCGCCACGCGCCCTGCTAGACTTGCGCTCGGGCGTGCAGTTGCACCTGCGAAACCAGCGGACCCAGGACCCGCGCCGGCGGCAGCCGCCGCCCCGGCAATCGCACCCGCGAAGCCGGCGGCTCCGGCTGCGAAACCCGATGCAACCAAGCCCCCCGAAGCCAAGCCCGCGGCAGCCGCACCGGG
>DATCFJ010000930.1:0-2936 GCA_036509605.1 Polyangiaceae bacterium
GACTCAGTAACGGCTGCGCAGGCTAACCGAAGATCGCGCAGCCGTCATGTGCCCGGCCGACAATCAGCGACGTACCAGGGACTCGGGCCGGATGAGCGCGGCGTGCTCTGCCTCCGGAAGTACGAAAACGGCCGTTTTTCCGAGGCCACCCGCGTTTGCGCTCGCTTCTTGTGGGCGTAAGCGCGCTTCTACGAAGCCCTCCGCCGCGTGATAGCTCGATCGCACCAGCGGTCCAGAAGCGATGAATGCGAAGCCCATTTCGCGCCCCGCACGAGCGTATTCGTCGAACTGCTCGGGCGGCACATAGCGCTCGACCGGGGCGTGCTTCGGCGTCGGACGTAAGTATTGCCCGAGCGTCAGGATGTCGACTCCAGCGTCGCGCAAATCGCGCATGGTCTCTAGCACTTCGTCGTCGGTTTCGCCGACGCCGACCATGATCGAGCTCTTGACGAAACGCTCCGGCATGCGCGCCTTGGCGTGCGACAGTACGCCAAGCGAGAGGTCGTAATCGCAGCGTTGATCGCGGATCGTCGGCGTCAGACGGCGCGTGACCTCGATGTTGTGCGCGAACACGTCGGGCGCCGAGTCGACCATGGTGTTGATGTCCCGTTGCCGGCCGCCGAAATCGCCGACCAGAGTTTCAACCAACAAACCCGGACTGTGCTCGCGCAAAGCCAGTACCGCACGCGCCATGTGCGAAGCGCCGCCGTCGAGCAGGTCGTCGCGATCCACCATGGTGAGCACGACGTAACGCAGCTTGAGCTGCGAGATGGCACGGGCCACGTGCTCGGGCTCGCGCGGATCGACCGCGCCGCGGGGGTTGCCGGTGGTTACAGCGCAGAAGCGGCAACCGCGCGTGCAGGTATGACCGAGCAGCATCACAGTGGCGGTGCCCGACGCCCAACACTCCGCGACGTTGGGACAGCGCGCTTCCTCACACACCGTGTACAAATCGAGCTCGCGCAGCGTCTGCTTCAAGCGCGTGTAGTTCTCGCCGCCGGGCGCGCGCACCTTCAGCCAGGGCGGCTTCGGATCGTAGATCTTCAGCGCGCGCGAGGCCGTCACGAGGGGCCTCCCAAGAGCTTCTCGAAGATGTCGTTGACGAGCTTCGGGTTGGCGGAGCCGCCGGTCTCTTTCATGACTTGACCCATGAAAAAGCCGATCAACGCCTTCTTACCGGCACGGATCGAGGCGGCCTGGCTCGGGTGTTTCTCGATCAGTTGCTTGCACAGGGCTTCGAGCGCGCCCGCGTCGGACACGACGCGCATGCCGCGTTCGTCGACGATAGAACGCGCGCTCTTGTCCGTGCCCTCGAGCGCAGCAAACACCTCTTTGGCTTGTTTGCCGCTGATTTCGCCGGCGTCGACCAGCAGAAGCAGCTCTCCGACCTGCGCCGGGGTCACCGTGAAGGTGGCCTCTAGGCCGTGCGATTTTGCGCCGCGCAGCACTTCATTGGCCACGAAGTTTGCGACCTTCACCGGCTGGTTGAAGGATTTACACACGGTTTCGAAGAAGCTCACATACAGCGGGTGCTGAGTCAGCGTCTGGGCCGTGGCGGGGGTTAGACCGAGCTCTGCCACCCAACGCTTGCGCACAGCGACCGGCAGCTCGCGCAAGGCGCCCCGTTGTGCTGCGATGAATGCAGCCTCCAGGCGCAGCGGCGGCAAATCCGGCTCGGGGAAGTAACGATAGTCATGCGCGTCGTCCTTGGCGCGCAGCGTGTGCGTGAGACCGGTGTCCGGATCGAAGCTGCGGGTCTCTTGTTTGACCTTGCCTCCGGCATCCAAGATCGCGGTTTGGCGGATGATTTCCGCGTCGATCGCGCGTTGCACGAACTTGAAAGAGTTGATGTTCTTCAGCTCGCAGCGCGTCCCGAACTTCTCCGTACCCACGGGGCGGATGGATACGTTGGCGTCGCAGCGAAAGCTGCCCTCCTCCAGGTTGCCGTCGTTCACGCCGACGAACACCAAGAGGTCGCGCATGGCGCGCAAATAGGCGGCCGCCTCGGCGGCGGAGCGCAAATCCGGTTCGCCCACGATTTCACAGAGCGGCGTGCCGGCACGGTTCAGATCCACCTGCGAATCCCCGGCGATGCCGTGCATGTTCTTGCCCGCGTCTTCTTCCATGTGGGCGCGGGTAATGCCGACGCGCTTGCTTACGCCGTCGACGTCGATATCGAGGTGACCATGCGTCGCGATCGGTTCTTCGAACTGACTGATCTGATAGCCCTTGGGCAAATCCGGGTAGAAGTAGTTCTTACGCGCGAAGATGCTCTTCTCGTGAATCGTGCAACCCAAGGCCAGGCCCGCCTGCACCGCAAACGTCACCGCTTGCTCGTTCAGCACCGGGAGCGAGCCCGGCAGCCCAAGGCAAACCGGACAAACATTGGTATTCGGCTCGCCACCAAAATTGGTGGAGCAAGGGCAGAACAACTTGCTCTTCGTGAGCAACTGCGCGTGAACCTCAAGGCCTATGACAGGTTCGTACTCGGTCATTTGTTCCGTACGCGCAGGTGTAGCGCCGAACCGAGCGGGGTTCTAGTGCCAGGGATTCTAGGGCTTTATTGATGGTCACGCGGCGCACGCGGCGCGGCCTAGCCTTCGGCGTCAAAGCTCGACCTCCCAGCCGCGTTCCACAGCGCAGGAGTGCCTCTCGCGCCCAAATTCCATGTTCGAATTCGAACTTGGAATTTGACTTTGCGAGCCCCACCCGGGCCGAGCTCGGGACAGAGACGGTTGGCCCCGTCTCGCGCGAAGCGCTCGCGCCTGGCACGCGCGAAGCGATTCAGACCGCCTGCTCCGGTGCGCGCGAAGCGCCGCACGCCTCGCGCCTAGCGCGCGCCAAGCAGCCCAGCCGCATTCCCTTCTCCGGTGCGCGCGAAGCGCCGCACGCCTCGCGCCCAGCGCGCGCCAAGCAGCTCAGCCGCATTCCCGGAA
>DATCFJ010000931.1:0-9703 GCA_036509605.1 Polyangiaceae bacterium
CGCGGCCAACCGTCGTGTACCGCGAGAAACTCGCGATACGACGGCGGCAAGCGATGGGAGATGCGCTCCTCGACGGCCGAAATGGCCAGCGGTGAGGCACCGGGATTCGGTACCAGACTGATGTCGCGGTACGGCGCGACGCGCAGAATTTCGGTCTGGATTTCCTTGATGCGCGTCAGAAGAGTCGAGAAATTCGCCATGTTGCCCTCGCCAAACTCGGAATGGTTCGAGGAGGCATCCAGAGCACGCCCAGGCCGATCCAGCCAAAATTTCGGCGCGCATCGTCGCTTATTCGGCCTGCGCGGCGCGCGCGCGGTAAGAGCCACGAGGTGCTTCGATCCGCGTTTAGTGCCGAGCGTGCAGCGCTCCTTGGGGTTCGCTGGCTGGCGGTCCTCGGGCTTGGGCTGTGCGCGTCCTGCGAGCCGCGGGACGCTTCGCCCAACTTGCTCGATGTCAACGACCTGAATCCGCACTCCCTCGAGGTTGGCGATCGGCTCACGCTGAACGGCTCCGGTTTCCCAGAGGGCCGCGCCGCCAAGCTCAGCTTTCACGGCGACGTGTTTCGCGCGGGGCAATCGCCGCTCCGTGACGTGACGATCGTCGCTGCCGCCGCTGCCAGCGAGCCGCATTCAATCTCGGTAACCCTGACGGCCGAGCTGGCTCGCGATTTTTGCGGCGCGGGTGACGCGGTACACGCCACCTTCCGGGGTGCGACTACAGCTTCCTTCGCCGCTCGCGAAAGCGGCGCGCCACCCGTGCGCGGTACGCTCGAGGGCGTCGTCTTAGACGTGAATCCGGCGTCCATCTCGAAGGCCGCGCTCTCCGCGCACGAGGCTGAAGCGGTGCGCTTCGCGGAATTCGCCGGCATGGCGGTAGTGCACTCCGAGGAGCGCGACGTACTGCTTGTGGATACCATCGATCCGGATGGCCGCGCCGCGCGAGCCGGCCTGATGCCGGGCGACGCGCTGCTCGAGCTGGACGGCGTGCGCTTGGCGACGCTTTCGGATCTCATCCCGCCACCGCGCGCGCGTCTGTCGCACCTGTCGGTGCGTCGCGGTGACGAAACGACGCCCGCGACCTTCGCGGTGGACGTTGCCGGCTTTCAGCCCGGCTCGCCGTCGGAGCTCGCACCGGCGGCCACGCTGCTCGGTTTCGCGGTCGCGTTGTTGCTGCTCATGGCCTCGCCGCTTGGACGCGCATTGGCGTGGTTCGAGGGGCGCCTGGCTTCGCGCATTCGGGACCGAGCCAAGCCACGGGCCCTGGCCCTTGCGCGCGGCGAGTTGAAGTCGCTGGGGTTTGCGCGCGTGGCGTTGTCGGAGTTGCCGACTTCGCCGCTGCCCTACTTCGCGTTCATCGCGGACAGCGCTTGGCTCACGCTCCTGGCTATGAATCGCACGATTTGGGCGCGTGAGCTGGATTTGCCGGTTTTGTTTTTGGGGTCTCTGACGGCGCTCTGCGCCACTGCGCTCGTCTTGGGTGGGCGCGAGCCGGGTCGTCCGTTTTCCCTGCTGCGCGGCCTGCGCCACGTGCTGCTCACTCTGGTCTTTCAGACGCCGGTCTTGGTTGCCATGGCATGCGCCGTGTTGCTCTCGGGTAGCTTGCGCTCGGACGACATCTTGGCAGCCCAAGGCGGTTGGCCCTGGCAGTGGTTTGCATTTTCGAGCCCGGTGTCGCTGTCGGTGTTCGTGCTCCTACTGCTCGGCTTGGTGCCCGTGTTGTCGTCCGCGCCGAGCGCACTGCGCGCCGCGCTGTCCGACACAGCCAGCACGACGCAGCGCGAGCGCAGCACCACACTGCCCGAGTGGAGCCATTTGATTCTGACCAGCGGCGTGATTTCCTTGGTGTTCTTGGGTGGTCCGCGGGTGCCTGGCTTTGCGGCTGCCGATCCGGCTGCCGGCGCTTGGCTGCAGGTGGCCGCCGCGCTGCTGTTTCAGGCCAAGGCCATCGCCGTGATGAGCTGCGTGCTGGTGTTGCGTTTCGCGACCGGTCAGGTGCGCATCTCGGAGCTGGCGAGTCTCGGCGTTCGCTACCTGTTGCCGGGCGTGGCCGGGCTCCTGGTTGCCAACTACTTCTGGGCCTTCGGTGGGCAGAGCCCGATCTTCGCCGCGGCGCGCGTGCCGCTAAGTTACGGTTTGTTTTTCCTATGCTTTTCGTGCGTTGCGCACGTGGTCGTGCGAGTGGCGGGTCATCTAGCCGGCGAACGACCGAGATCTGCTGTAAATCCGTGGCTTTGAGCGTCACTAGCTGAGGCTCGAATCAGGCCGCTTAAGCTTTGGTGCAGCACGCCGTTGAAGGGCCTGTGGCTTTGGCCACTCGGTCTCGTTCATGAAGCAAAGCGAACAATCGTCACGCCCCGCAGCCCGAATTAGCGGTAGCCCTAGCCAGCGCGCCGATAGCCTCTCACCCGACGGTGTCCGTCGCGAGCACGAACGCTTCTCCGTCGACCTCGAGGTCAACGTTCGCAGCGAGCACAACTTCTACGCGGGGCTCGCCGAGAACCTATCTGCGGGTGGACTGTTCATCGCCACGCACAAGCTGCAAAAAGTGGGCTCGAAGATCGCGCTCAGCTTGCGCATGCCGGACAGCGAAGAGGTTTATCAGATCACGGGCGAAGTGCGCTGGGTGCGTTTGTTCAACGAGGAGAGCGATACTTCTCCGGGGCTCGGCATTCGCTTCAACGACTTACCGCCCGGCGCAGGCGCCGCGATCAATCGCTTCCTGGGCCAGCGTGAGCCGCTATTTTTCGACGACGACTGAGCTCGCCGGCGCGAGCGACGCACGCAGCACGCGCTCCTCTTGCCCCAAGTCGGCGACGGCCTGCATCACGCGGTCGGAGATGGCCTGGTGTACCTTCGGGCTCTTGCCCTGGTCGAGTAGATCCCCGAAGTCTACCGGCGAGCCGAAGACCACGAAGATGTCTTGGCCGGTCCGGTCGAAGTTGCTGCGCACTTGCTTGCCGATGTCATTCACCAAGCCGTTGATGAACACGGGGATGACCGGCACACGCGCGTCCTGGATGACTTTGCCGACGCCGCGCTGAGCGGGCAGGAACGTATACGGGTCGTCGTCGCGCTTGCGAGTCCCTTCGGGGTGGATGCCAGCGAACATGCCGCCGCGGCGGAGCAGGAACGCTAGCTCCTCCAGAGCCAGCGGGTTCATCAACGCCTTTTTCCGTTCGCGAAACAGGGGCGGATACATGGCGAAGAAGCTCATGAACCCGTTCACTAATAAACCTAACGGGTTATCGTAGAAGAAGTTCGAGCGAACTGGGAACACGATCCGGTGCCGGAGCCCGCGGTGCACCAGGTCCCCGAACACCACGTATAGGTCGAAGAAGCTGCGGTGGTTGGCGATCAGGATGTAACTCTGCGCCGGGTCGAGCGCGGGCAAGCGATCATAGCCATGCACGTGACGAAGGTTCTTCGTGCACCAGTGGATCCAGCCGCAGCCGACCGTGCGTTGGCCGTAGGTCACCGCCCGGCTGAGCAGACCGGGCTCGAACGTGCGACGGACGAAGCCAATCAGCACTCGCTCCAGAAAGCTCAGGCGCTTTCGGCCGCTCTCGACCAAGTCCGGTCGAGCCGCCGCACCTGCGCTGGGCGCGAGCAAAGCCGTGTTCGACTCAGGCGTCGTCATCTATCCGGTCAAAGACGATGTCGATGTAGCCCGGCGGAGGCAAGTGTTTGACGATGGCCTCGCTCATTTTGTCGGCGATCGCTTGTAGCTCGCTGTCGTCGGCCTTCGTTACGAGCTTCAACGTCGGGTGTGGCTCGAGATCGCGCTCGGCGTTGAACGTGCGCAGCAGCGCGTAGCCGTCGACTATGGGCAGCTCTGCCAGGCAGCGTTCGATGGCTTCGGTCAGCGCGGGGGAGGGGGGCTCTCCACCTTCGGCGATCAGCGTCTGTTCAGATTCGTCGGGGGCGAGCGCTGCGACATAGCCGACGAGGGGGATGGCCTTGCCGTTCGTCAAGCTAGCGAGCTCTTCGCGCCGTAAGGCGAGCTCGTAGTCGGAGCCCGCGTTGAGCACCAAACCGAGCACGTGCTCGTCGTCCACGACCTCGAGCGCCATGTCCAAGGCGAACAGCGCGGGCACGGTGCAGAACTTGAGCGCGCCGTCGTCGGTCTTCCAGCCCAGCTGCCGCTCCATGGTCGCCATTAGCTCCGGGTGGCTGAACAGCGCCGCATAATGATTGCCGTCTTCGTCCAAGAGCATGTGTGGCACGAGCTTGACTTCGCCGTCGTCGATGTCCAAACGTTGCCCGTCCGTAGCTCCCGCGATGTTTCGCGCCAACGGAATGAACAGCTCCCCCTGGGCGAGCTGGTCGAGCAATGCCTGCACGTCGCGCCGTAAACCGCGTTGCGCGGCCTTCACCAGGGGCGTGAGATCTTGTGGGCTTCCGGTCTCGGTCGAAGGCGCGGGTGTGGTCGATTCGGTCACGGGCGGTGCGTATCATGTGTGGGCGGTCGCCGCACTTGTGACGCGCCGTTCAGTCTCGTACGCTGGTTGCCCCGTCTGCCATGCCCCGTCGCACTTTTTACCCGGAGATTCAGCCCTATCGAGCCGGCTACTTGGACGTCTCTTCGGAGCATTCGATTTACTTCGAGGAGTCCGGAAATCCGCGCGGTAAACCTGCGGTATTTCTGCACGGCGGACCGGGAGGCGGGACGAGCCCGAGGCAGCGGCGGTTCTTCGACCCGGAGAAGTATCGAATCGTGCTGTTCGACCAGCGAGGCTGTGGCAAGAGCAAGCCGCACGCTTCGCTAGTGGACAACACCACCTGGCACTTGGTCTCTGACATCGAGGCGCTGCGCGTGCACCTGGGCATCGAGAGCTGGCTGGTGTTTGGCGGCTCTTGGGGTAGCTCGCTCGCGCTGGCGTATGCGGAGACGCACCCTTCCCGCGTGACGGAGCTCGTGCTGCGCGGCATCTTTTTGCTGCGTCGTTGGGAGCTGGAATGGTTTTATCAGCACGGCACGAGCCTGCTTTTCCCAGACGCGTGGCAAAAGTATTTGGCCGTGATTCCCTTGGCCGAGCGCGGCGATCTGATCGCGGCTTACCATCGCCGGCTGACGTCGGAGAACGCGTTCGTGCGCCAAGAGGCGGCGCGCGCTTGGAGCGTGTGGGAGGCAAGCACCAGCAACCTACTTCAAGACGAGGACTACATCAGGAGCTGCGCGGGGGATGAGTTCAGCCTCGCTTTCGCGCGTATCGAATGTCACTACTTCATGAACCGTGGCTTTCTTGCGCACGAGAACCAATTGCTGGATGACGTCACGCGCTTGCGCAACATTCCGACGGTGATCATCCAGGGCCGGTACGATGTCGTGTGTCCGCTGAAGAGCGCCTGGGAATTGTCGCGCGCTTTCCCAGAAGCTGATTTTCGCGTCGTGCCGGATTCCGGCCATTCTGCCTATGAGCTCGGCACGGTACACGAATTGATTTCCGCCACTGACCGCTTTGCAGGAAGCTGATTTCGATGGACGCCTCTCGCTTGCTCGGCTCGCTCCGCAAACTCTTCTCGGAGCGTTCACGGCGTTCATGGATCGGGCGCACGCGCGCGCACATCGAGTTTCGTGAGCTCTCGCCCAGCGAGCTCGGGACGTTCGCGCGGCAGGTCGAGCTTGGTTTCAAGCTACTCTCGCGCGTGCAATGGGTGGAGCTGAACCCGCATTCGCGGCGCGTGGTCGTGTCGTTCGAGGACGAAGCGTACACGCTGCGTGAGCTGATCGAGGTCGTCGATATCGCGGAGCGCAGTGCGGGCTTGCACGAGGCGCCGTTCCGCGACGAAGTGTGGGAACACCCCGCAGACGAAGAGAGCGTCGAGCGGCTCAAGGTTGGGCTGCTCGCGGACACCGTCGGTGTCGTTGTCGGACTTGGGCTTCGTTTCTCGCCGATCCCGGCGTCGCGCATCGGTGGCACGGTGGCGGCGCTGGTTGCCGTCGTGCAATCGACCGATCGCCTGCGCCGCATCGCCGATGAACGGCTCGGGCCGCTGCGTGCCGACCTGACCATGCACGTCACCGCCGCGCTCGCGCACGGCGCAGCTCAGCGGCCAGGCAGCGCCTTCGTCGAGGGCCTACACAAGCTGGCGCGCCTGTCCGAAGCCGAAGCGCGTCGTCGCGTTTGGCAGCAACGCGAGGCTGAGCTGTGCCAGAACCAAGCCGAGCATCGCTTCGAAGAGGTGCTACGCGAAGAACGGCCGCGAGCGTTGCCTCGCGGACCGATCGAGGAGTACGCGGACCGCGCTTGGATCGTCTCGCTGGGCGGCTTCGCGGTCAGCTTTTTGACCACGCGCAGCGTGCAGCGCGCGGTGGCCGCGCTGTTCGGCGGTTTGCCCACGCCGGCGCGGCTCGGACGCGATGCCTTCGCGGCCGACCTTGGACGCGCGCTCGCCAGGCGCCAGACGCTGGTCGTCGACCCCGAAGCTCTGCGCAAGCTCGATCGCATCGATTGCTTGGTGCTGCAGGCGGACTTGGTCGCGCGCGATCGCTTCGAGATTCGAAATCTGGTGGTCACCGCGGATCGCGACGAGAGCGAAGCGCGGCGCGTGATTCAGCAGCTACTCGACGTCGAGCGCCCGATCGACATCAAGCGTGCGGGAGAGTTCACGCTCGCGCCGCTGGGCGTGCTCGACGTCGCTGTGCCTGCGGAATTGGCCGCGCACACGCCGGGCCTCGGCGCTCGCGGCGGCCTCGTTTTCGGCTTGATGCACAGCGGCGCGCTGATCGCAGCGGCCGAGGTGGAGCTGATCCCGCAAACCGGTATCGATGAGCTGATCGCCGCGGCACATGAAGCGCAAATGCGCGTCGTGATTGCTTCCAACAACGAAGCCGTGCTGCAGGGCATCGCGGCCGACGACACGATCCCGGAAGGGGACGGCTTCGTGCGCGGGATTCGCCGCTTGCAGCGCGAAGGTCGTACGGTGTGCGTGGTCGGCACGGGTGCTTCCGCCGGTATGGCAGCGGCGGACTGCGCTATCGGTTTGACGCGTGAGGGTGAAGTGACGCCGTGGGGCGCGCACATCATCTGTCGCGACGACCTTTCCGACGTGCGCTTCTTGATTCACTCGTGCGTGGTCGCCCGTCAGGTATCGAAGCAGAGCGTGAACATTGCACTCGGCGCGGCCACGCTCGGCGCGTTGGTCTCGGCGGGGGGCGTCTTGCCGCTCACGGGTCGGCGCGTAATCGCCGTTGTCAACGCGGCGTCCGTGATCTCGATGCTCAACGGCGTGCGCGGCTCGATGAAGCTTGCGCGCCGCGCGCTCCCCGCACCGCGCGACCGCACGCCCTGGCACGCGCTCGAGGCCGACGGCGTGCTCAAAAAGCTCGGCACCTCGCGCGAGGGCCTGCTGCGGCGGGATTCGCAGCGGCGTCGCCGCCGCTCGCCCGATCAGCGCTCGGCCGTGGCGGAGCTGGCGGAGAACATCACCGACGAGCTATTCAACCCGCTGGCACCGCTGCTCGCCGCCGGCGCGGGCCTGTCGGCGGCGGTCGGCTCTTTCGGCGACGCGGCCATGGTGGGCGGCGTGGTCGTGCTAAATTCGGTGATCGGCGGAGTGCAGCGCTTCCGCACGGAGCGACGCATCCGCGAGCTGTCGCGCACGGCACGGCGCAGAGCTTTGGTTCGCCGCGCCACGGAGCTCAACGAAGTCGACGCCACCGAGTTAGTGCAAGGTGACGTGATCGTGCTGGAGGCCGGGGACGTCGTGCCGGCGGACTGCCGCGTGATCGAAGCGGAGTCGCTCGAGGTCGACGCGTCCAGCCTCACCGGTGAGTCCCTGCCGGTGCGCAAGAACGTGGCGGCGTCGTTCGAGCCGCAGGTGGCCGATCGCAGCTCGATGTTGTTCGAGGGCACGGCGCTCGCTGCCGGCCGAGCGACGGCGGTCGTCGTCGCGACCGGCGACGAGACCGAAGCGCGCCGCGGATCGGGCGCCTCCAAGCGCGACCCCAGTCGCGGTGGCGTCGAACGACGCATGAAATCCTTGATCAATATGACGGGGCCGATCGCGCTGGCCGCTGGCGTCGGTGTGATCGGCGCAGGACTCGTGCGCGGGCGCAAGCTCGAGGATCTGGTGGGCACGGGCGTGAGCCTGGCTGTCGCTTCGGTTCCCGAAGGCTTGCCGCTCCTGGCCACGGCGGCGCAACTCGCGGCCGCTGATCGGCTATCGAAGCAAGGCGCGCTGGTACGCAACGCGCGCAGCATTGAAGCGCTCGGTCGCGTCGACGTGTTGTGTATCGACAAGACGGGCACCCTGACCGAGGGCCGAGTCGAGCTCAGCTTCGTCTCGGACGGCGAAGACACGACACCGGCGTCCGCGCTCTCCGAGGTCGGCAAGGGTGTTTTAGCGGCGGCGTTGCGCGCCGCGCCGGATCTGCGCGTCGGGCCGTCCACTCAGGATCCGATGGACGCCGCGCTCGGACGTGCCGGCGCGCTGCGCAAGGTGGCCGCGGACGATCAAGACTTGACGCGCAGCATCGAGCTCGCCTTCGAGGCGGGGCGCGCCTATCAAGCCGTCAGTTATCGCTCCGCCGAGCGCGTGCTCGTGGCCGTGAAGGGTTCGCCGGAAGCGGTCCTCCCGCATGCAGAATTTTGGCAGCGCGGCGCTGAGCGCGTGCCGGTGGATCGCGCGCTGCGCGCGGAATTACTGGCAAAAGCGCGCGAATTTGGGCGTCGCGGTTTGCGCGTACTGGCCGTGTCGGAACGCGAAGCCGCTCCAGACGAAGCGCCGGATCTCACGAAGCTCGAAGCGCTCACGTTTCGCGGCTTCATCGCTTTCAGCGACCCTGTTCGACCGACGTCGGCGCAAGCGGTCTCTGATTTGCGCGCGGCCGGCGTCGAAGTGGTGATGCTCACCGGAGATCATCCGAGCACGGCTGAGGCCGTCGCGCGGGACGTCGATCTGCTGCGCGGCCGCGCCGTGATCACCGGCACGGAGCTCACCGATCTGAGCGACGACGACTTGGATCGCCGCATCAAGGGCATCGGCGTATTCGCGCGCGTGACCCCGGCGCAGAAGGTGCGTGTCGTGCGCGCGCTGCAACGTGCCGGCCGCGTCGTGGCCATGGTCGGAGACGGCGCCAATGACGCGCCTGCGATTCGTCTGTCGAATGTAGGCATCGCGATCGGCGAGGGCAGCACCTCGGCAGCGCGCGCTGCCGCCGACATCGTGCTTACCGACGAGCGTATCGAGACGTTGGTCCTGGCCGTGGTCGAGGGCCGCGCGATGTGGGCCTCTGTGCGCGATGCCGTGTCCATCTTGGTCGGCGGAAATCTAGGCGAAATCGGCTTTACGCTCGGCGCGGGGCTGGTCGACGGCAGGCCGCCCTTGAACGCTCGCCAGCTGCTGCTCGTGAACTTGCTCACGGACGTGGCTCCGGCGATGGCGATTGCGTTGCGCCCGCCGTCTCCTGCGGCGATGCGCAGCTTGGCGCAAGAGGGACCGGAGGCTTCGCTCGGCAGCGCGCTCAATCGCGACATCGCCTCGCGTGCGATCGTAACCACGCTGGGCGCGAGCTCGGCTTGGGTGATCGGTCGCTTCACCGGCACGCGCGCCAACGCAAACACCATCGGCCTCCTGGCGCTGGTGGGCTCACAGTTGGGGCAGACGTTGGTCTCCGGTCGCTTCAGTCGTCCGGTGATGATCACGAGCATCACTTCGGCGGCGCTGCTGGCGGGCATCGTGCAGACGCCGGGCTTGAGTCA
>DATCFJ010000932.1:0-14189 GCA_036509605.1 Polyangiaceae bacterium
CCGTCTTCACGCGCGAGGCGCACTCTTTGGCACGAGCTCGTGCTTCGGTCACGTTGTCGGCGTTGGCAAGCGCGACGCCCATGCGTCGGCGCATAAAGGCTTCGGGCTTACCGAACAGACGCAGATCGCTCTCGGGGACGCGCAATGCTTCGTCGATGCCTTCGAACGCAATCGCCGCTTCGTCGCGTCCGCCGTAAATCACGGCGCTCGCGCCGGGCCGACGCAGGCTGACATCCACGGGTAAGCCGAGGATGGCGCGCGCGTGCAAATCGAACTCTGACAAGCGCTGCGTGCACAAGGTGACGAGCCCCGTATCGTGTGGGCGCGGGCTGACCTCGGAGAACCATACCTCGTCCCCCTTCACGAACAGCTCGACGCCGAAAATACCGCGACCGCCCAAGTTGTCGGTCACGGCGCGGGCGATGGCGCGTGAGCGTTCGAGCGCGAGCGGCGACATGGCGTGCGGCTGCCAGCTTTCGACGTAGTCGCCTTTGACTTGTACATGGCCAATCGGCTCGCAGAAAAACGTCTCCACCGCGCCGCTCGCGCCGACCGCGCGCACCGTGAGCTGCGTGATCTCGTAGTCGAACGCGATCATGCCCTCCACGATCACTTTGCCCTGCTTCACGCGCCCGCCGAGGCTCGCGTACTCCCACGCGGCGTCGACATCGGCCGGCCCCTTGAGCATAGATTGGCCTTTGCCCGAGGAAGACATCACGGGTTTGACGAAACACGGATAACCGATGCCGCCTGCGATGGCGGCGCGCAGCTCTTCCAGCGTCTCAGCAAAGGCGTACGGCGAGGTCGGCAGGCTCAAGGTCTCGGCCGCGAGCCGGCGAATGCCTTCGCGGTTCATGGTCAGCTGCGTGGCGCGCGCGGTCGGCATCACCTGCGTGAGCCCGGCGGCTTCGATCTCGCGCAACGTATCCGTAGCGATGGCTTCGATCTCTGGCACGACGAAGTGCGGCCGTTCACGCTCGATCAGCGCGCGCAGCGCTGCACCGTCGGTCATCGTTATCACGTGCGCGCGGTGAGCAACCTGCTGCCCCGGCGCGTTCTCGTAACGGTCCACCGCGATCACCTCGACGCCCAGGCGCTGCAAGGACATGATCACTTCTTTGCCCAGCTCCCCACTGCCAAGCAGCATGGCGCGGGTCGCGGACGATGACAGTGGCGTGCCAATTCGCATCGCTGGTCAGTACTGCTGCCAGTGCAAACCGGCAAGGGACGGCTTAGGATTGTTACGCGACTCGCGGCGCGGGGCGCACGTAAGGCGAAAGCAGAGCTCGGAGCGCGCAAGTCACGGCGCCCGCGCTAGCTTTACCAAGCGCTAAAGATCGAACCCGTACGCAACCATGGCAAACGCCAAGGATTGCCCAGAATCTCGCGAGCAACCATCGCCCGGGGGGTATGAGCCGCCCTCCGGGGTCGTGCAAGAATAGTCGCTCGCGTTCGAGATGAACCCGTAGCCCAAGGTCGTGCGCAGAAAGCCGCGCCCTTCGGAGCTGTATATGTCCAGCCCCAGCTCGAAATTGTACCAAAGCGCTCGCTGGAAGACTTGGTTCGCCGGTGCCTCGCCATTCGCGTCCAGTGCACACAACAGCAAACAGCCGAGCCCTGCTTCACGCTGACCGTTCTCGTAGTGCCCGAAGGAAGGGCCAGCGCCGAACGTGAGCAGCGTTCGCTGACCGAGCGTATCAATCGGCACACGCAGACGCGGCAGCAGCGCAAATTGCGCGCCATTCGACGAACGACCGACGCCCACTTGCACGGCGAACCAGCGGATCGGAGCGATATCCAAATCGACACCGAGCGCGCCCGCCGGCGCACCGACGCCCAAGTGCGCAAGCAGCGCCAGACGATCACCGGTCCATGACGTCCGAGAGTTGGGCGGCGGATCGACGTGTGAATTGCGAACCACACTGTGCTCGGCAAGCGACGGAGAGCTGGCACTTTCGTCTGGCGCTTCGGGTGGCCGCGCGCTCGCCGCTCGCGAAAGCAGCATGCAAGACAAAACGAAACTCGCCCTAAAGCTCATCTGAGTGCATACTGCACCAGCCGTGCCGGGCTGGGTGCACATGTGAGGCCGGGCACGCAACTTGCGCTTAGGGGATCATGCTTGGCTCTGCGCTTCTGCTGCTCTTACTGACTGATGACGTTTCATTACCGGCGCCGCAAGCGCCGCTTAGTGCGCAGCCAAGTGTCGCGAAGGCTAGCGAAGCGAACACGAGTCCGCCGCCGGTCACCAATGCCTTCGCCGCGCGGCCGCTCTCGTTCGAACTGCGGCTGGGCATTGCAACGCCAACCGGGGCGTTGGGCGTTGCCGTAGAATATTCGCTCCTCGCACCGCTGGCCGTCGGCTGCGGTGTTGGCAGCAACGCGCTGGGATGGGAGCCCGCTTGTTGGCTGCGTGGGCGCTGGGTTACCGAGCCAAGCGAGGCTTACACATTGTCGACCGGGCTCGGCACATCCCGCTACGACAGCGGTGAGACCAAGCTCGAGGACTTGCTCTACCCTTTCATCGGTGAGGTGCACGCAAGCGGAAGCTCCAACTTCAAGTTCCAGCACGCCGCGTGGTGGAGCTCCGATATCGGCTACGAGTATCGCCAGCAAGCCGACGTGTTCCGCGCGTTCATAGGCGTAGCGGTGCTGCTAAATCCTGGTGAAGCCAGCACGTTCTCGGCGACTGCGACGCAAGCTGCAGCGTCGCCTTTGGACGCCACGGGCTACGTAGGGTTCGGATTTGGTTTCGCGCCTTAGTGCGGCGGCACGCGCCGCCGAAGGCTGCGCCGCTGTTTGTTGCAGCGCGTGACCATCAATAATCAGCTGACAAAGCGGGCCTCAGGCGGAGCTTGCGCTCGCACGCGAATCGGGCGAAATCGCCGCGGCTATGGCCACTACGACCTCGTCCTCGCGTTCCCTCAGCCGTTCATTGAGCAGTAGCGATTATCGCACCTTGGGCTTGGCAGCCCTGGGCGGCGCGCTGGAATTTTACGACTTCGTGGTGTTCGTGTTTTTCACGAAGGTGCTGAGCTCCGTGTTCTTTCCGCCGAGCATGTCGGAGTGGCTGCGGCAGCTGCAGACCTTCGGCATCTTCGCGGCCGGCTATTTGGCGCGACCCGTGGGCGGCATCGTAATCGCGCACTTTGGTGATTTGCTCGGTCGGAAGAAGATGTTCACCCTGAGCATCCTGCTCATGGCGGTGCCGACGCTCGGCATGGGTTTGCTACCCACGTACGCGAGCGCGGGTGCCGCCGCGCCGATCTTGCTCTTGCTGCTGCGCATCTTGCAAGGCGCGGCGATCGGCGGAGAAGTGCCGGGCGCATGGGTGTTCGTGTCCGAGCATGTTCCCGAGCGCAAGACCGGCTTTGCAGTGGGCACGCTGACGGCCGGCCTCACCGCCGGCATTTTGCTCGGCTCGCTAGTAGCGACGAGCGTCAACACCGCGTTCGCGCCGGCAGAGGTCGCGCAATTCGGCTGGCGCATTCCGTTTTTGCTGGGCGGCGGTTTTGGGCTATTCGCCGTGTATTTGCGGCGTTTCTTGGAGGAAACCCCGGTGTTCAAAGAGCTGCACGCAGCGCGCGCGCTGAGCGATGAGCTGCCACTGAAGACGATTGTGCGCGGTCATCTGCCCGCAGTGCTGCTCGCCATGGCGCTCACCTGGGTGCTCTCGGCCGCCATCGTGGTCGTGATTCTGTTTACGCCGACGTACCTGCAAACGGTGTACAAAGTCGCGCCGCGCGTGTCGTTGCAAGCCAACAGCATCGCGATCGTTTGTCTGACCTGCGGCTGCGTCCTGTTCGGTTGGCTCGCGGATCGCGTCGGTAGCAAATGGGCGCTCTCCGTCGGCAGCTTGGCGCTGCTCGCTTCGAGCTCTTATTTTTATCATTCGTTGCCGCTCGCAGGGCCAGCGTTGTTCTTGGCCTATGCCGTCACCGGGTTGTTCGTGGGCAGTATCGGCGTGATCCCGTTCGTGCTCGTGCGCGCGTTTCCGGCCAAGATCCGCTTCTCCGGGCTCTCGTTCTCGTACAACGTCGCCTACGCCATCTTCGGCGGCCTGACGCCAGTGCTGCTCACATTGTGGCTGAAGAGTGACAAGCTCGCGCCCGCGCACTACGTGGCGGCGCTTTCCGTGCTCGGGTGCTTGCTCGCGTTCGTGCCGATGCCGGGCACGCGCCGCGCGAGCTAGACGCCTAGGAGGGTGGCGCTCGCGATCCAGCGCCGCACCTCGCGGTTCCAACAGAGTCAGCCGCGCTGGGCGTTTTCACAAATATTTACACAACTTTCCGTTACTTCGCTTGCGAGCGGCCGCGCAGTCCGCAAACCTGACCACGGAGTATTCCGAATATGTTGATGCAGCTGCTGCGTCGCTTTTTGCGACCTTACCGGCGTGATCTCGGTATCGTCGTGCTCCTGCAATTGGTGGCAACAGCCGCCTCTCTGTACCTGCCGAGCATGAACGCCGACATCATCGATCGCGGCGTGGTCCATGGGGATACAGGCTACATTTTGAGCACGGGCGGCTTGATGTTGCTCGTAGCCGCATTGCAAATCGCGTGCGCGGTGAGCGCCGTGTACTTCGGCGCGCGCACCGCTATGGCCTACGGCCGAGATCTGCGCGCCGCTATTTTCCACCGCGTTGCGGAATTCAGCTCGCGTGAGCTGGGCCGCTTCGGCGCCCCGACTCTGATCACGCGCACCACCAATGACGTGCAGCAGGTGACGACACTGGTGCTCATGTGTTGCACCATGGTGGTGACGGCGCCGATCATCTGTGTCGGCGGCATCGTGATGGCGCTGCGCGAGGATGTGGCGTTATCGAAGTTGCTCTTGGTGAGCGTGCCCGTGTTGTCCGGCGCCGTCGGCCCATTATCTTTCGCATGATTCCGCAATTCCGGCGTATGCAGCCCAAGATCGACGCGGTGAACCGCATTACGTTAACCAATAGTTAGCGTGATCCTGGCGGTCCGAGATGCGCTCATTTCCCGTGGTGCTGGGCAAGTTGACGAGCCCCAGCTTTCGACCGCCACACCGTTTGGCCTTCCCTTATCCCCTGACGCAAAAAGCGGCCGGCACGCTGATGCCTTCGATGCGCGCCAATTCAGCCAGGCGAGCGCCTTTGCCGCCAACCAGACCGGCGTGCTCCGCGCCAACGTCGTGCAGCTCCAGTACGTACGGGTCAGTCATGGCGTCGAATCCCCGCGCCCCGGAGGCGCGCTATTTGAACGTGCTGAAGAACGCCCAAACGTCGGCCGCGGCGGTGGACGTAATGGCGTGCATCCAGGTGCCGGTACAGTAATAAACGGGAAAACCGCTGGTGCAGTCCTCATTCGCGGTGCATGAAGTGAAGCCCGTGCCCATGGGCATGCTGGTCGTGGCGCTGCACCCGTTCTTGCCCGTCCAAAACGCGAGGCTGGCCTGCCCCATCGCCGGCGTCACCGTGCCGTCCGTCGAGCCTTGGATGATCAGCAACGGCGCCTTGACAGCCGCGTTCGAGCAGGTCGGTTGGGTCGCCGCACTCACGCCGCCCGGACCGTAGCCTTCAACCGTAGCGAAGGCGCGGAACATGGTGCTCTTTTGACAAGCGGTATCCATGGTGAAACCGCCGCCCATGCTGAACCCGGTGAGAAACACCCGATTCGGATCGATGCAGTAGCGGCTTTCCAAATCAGTCATGAGCATTTGCAGGTAGCTCCAGTTCGCCTCGTTGCTGGTCCAACGCGCGCCGGAGGCGGTCTCGTCCCCCTGCGGATAGACCGCGATCGCTTTCCCGCCGGACAGGCTGCCAACATTAAACGAGCCCACGACTTGCGTGTTCGTCATGTTCGCGCCGTGCAGCGCGAAGACCAGCGCCAGCGGCGTTTGGTTATCCACGCTCTGCGGCACTTCCAGCAAGTAGCTGCGCATCGTTCCGCCGCCCACGTCCATTTGTTGCTGTGCGGTCAAGCTCGGGCGCACCACGGGCTTTCCGCATCCGCCGGAGGCGCCGCCGTGCGCGCTGCCACCGCCTGAGCCTGAGCTGCCACCCGAGCCTGCGCTGCCACCCGAGCCACCGCCCGACCCACCGCCGCTGCCAGCATGACCGCCCGCGCCCGCGCTCGCGCCCGCTTGGCCCGCTGAGCCACTCCCGCCTGACACTCCTGCTCCGCCGGCAGTTGAGCTCATGCCGGCGCCTGCGCCCAAGCCGCCATTGCCCGCAGCCGGTGATGGGCTACCACCCACGCCCGCGCCCGCGGCGTTGCTCGGCGCGCCGCTACTTCCACTGCCCGCGCTTCCGGCGCCACCCGCGCCTTGCGAATTGCCGCCACTGCTCGAGCAGGCAGCCAAAGTCAAAGCGAAGAATAGGGCGTGGTTGGTGAGCTTCATGAGGTTCTCCGGGCAGCGCAAGCGTCGACCGTCCTGGATACGATAGCGCGGACTGGGCGGCGGCTGCCACGAGCGCAGTCAAGATTCGGGGGTTCGATTCGGACGGGGATTTTTGACTCGAAGCGTGCACCGCCCTGGCGCAGGAACCTTTTGATGTGGCTGCCTGTGGCCCGGCTGCCGATGGGACGCCAGAAGATTCTTCCAGCCTGTCGATCCGGGCGCGGCCCGTTCGTCGCCTGATCAGAGCCGAGCGAATCGGACCTGCATTTCCTGGTCGCACTGATGGTCACCGAACACGGCGCAGGAGACTCAGCCTTCGGCGGCGCGGTCGCTGGGCGCGCGCCGCACGCCGTATCCGTGCTATCGACGGTACCCCCCGCGTCGCGCCGTGCCGAGCTCTTCTCATCCCCCTAGCACGCCGAGCGCGCTCAGTCATGAGCAGGGGGACGAGGTGCTGCGCTATTGGCTTTCGGCGTTGCGTTTGGAGGAGGCGCTTTCGGTGCGGCCGCAGGCGCGACGCGCGACACACGCGGCGTTGGTGCCGAAGCTGGAGCAGCCCACGCCGGGGCAGGATTATTTCAAGCTGCCACTCGATGCGCGCATCGCGCAATTGCTGGGCAAGCAAACGCAGCTCAAGCGCGCGTTCGACGGCGAGCTGTGCGGCTTCTTCGAGACGTGGCTCGATCGGCAATATCGGCGCAGTGAAGACGAGGGGGAGCTGTCGCACTTGCTGTGTTTCCCCGTGCTGCATTTGCCCAAGGGGGAGCTCGCGGGCCTGGTGCGCTGCGGGGTGCGGCTGCGCTTCGGAAGCGAGGGAAATGCGGCCTTCAAGGCGCCTACGCGGGCCGAGCGGCAGCGCCGTGTCTATCCCGTGCCGCCGGACCAGGCGCGCATCACGCGCGCGCCGAAGGTCGAAGGGGTGTGGCCGTTTTTCATCGATACGCGCCTCTTGCGCCAATCGCTGGGCGTCTCGGGTGAAAGCATCGACGCCCTGTTCGAAGCACTGCGCGGGCTCGGTGACGCGAGCGAACAGCAGATGCTCGCGCTGCTCACCACGACGCTCGAATGGTCGGCCACGCGCAGCGCGGCAGAGCCGGAGAGCGTGGAAGCGCACGCCGCGCGACTGCGCGAATCCGCCGCAGCCGAGAGCTGTGAGCTCGAGGTGTGGCTCGGGCGGCTTACGGCCGGCGTGCGCCGTCTACTCGAGCAAAGCAACTCGCGCGCTCAGGTGTACGCCGTCGGCATCGTAGTCGATGGCACGCAAGCGAAGACCACGTGGCACCTGCAACGCGAGATCAACGCCCTGCTCGACGGCGACGGCGGCGCGAGCTGGGAGGTGGAGTCGCCGCTCGGCGCGTATCTGACGGGCCGCGCGCAGACAGCGGGCGAGTTGCCGCAACGAGCGCTCTTTCCGGGCCCTGGGCTCACAGCCAGCCAGCGCGCCGCCGCGGAGCACTTCTGGGGCTCGAGCTTGAGCGCGGTGCAGGGGCCGCCGGGCACCGGTAAAACCAGTTTGATTCTGCATCTATGCGCGGAGGCCCTTGTGCGCCAAGTCGAGCCGATGGTCGACGGCGGGCGCATGGGCAGCGCGCTGTTTCTGATCGCGAGCAGCAACAACCGCGCGGTGGACAACGTGATCGAGCCGCTTTCGGGTGGGGAATTGCCGCTCGCGCTGCGCGCGGGCAGCCGGCAAGCTTGTGAGCAGCAGTTGGCAGCGGGGCTAAGGCGCACGCTCGCGTGGTTGAAGCGCGCGGAGAGCGCCGGCATGGGCGAGCGACTAGGGCGGCTCGCTCAGGCGAGTGAGCAGTTCAAGGCGAAGCGCGCAGAGCTGGAGCTCGTGCTCGCGCCGCGGCGCGCGGCGCTTTCGCGCATCGCGGAGCGCGCGCGCCTAGAGCGCGAGCTCGAAGCCTTGGCAGTGCCGAGCACGACCACGCCCAGTCTCTTGGGCGTCACTGCGGCGGACAGCAAGGCCATCCTGGCAACGCTGATCCCATTGGAAAGACGGCTGCGCGCCCTGAGCAAGCTGTGCGAGGTCGCGCCCGGGCATGCGCCGCTGCAAGCCCTGCAACGTCACTTCAAGCGCACCGAGACCAAAGACCTGCCGCCCTTTCAGCAAGCGCTTGCGAGTGCGGGGATGCGCCTAGAACTGCCTCAGCTCCCTCCGCACTCCAAAGGGCAGGTGAGCACCGAGCTGCAGATGGAACGCTGGGAGGAGGCGACCGAGCAGTTTCTCTCTCGGCTCGATGAGTTACGCGCCGGCTTCGAGCGCCGTAAAATGGCAACGCGGCAAGCGGAGCAGCGGCTCTACCTGCATGCGAAATTGGACGCTTTGAGTACTGAGGCCGCGGGGGGCGTGCCGGCAACGCCAGATCACGAGCCGCTATCGCGGGCTCTGTTCGATGCAGCGGTCACGGTGCGGGAGGCGTGGGCCGCGCAGCACGCGGCCCCGCTCACGAAGGCCGTCACCACGGCGCTGCGCACCGTCGAGCAAGAGCGTTCCCTGCGCTCGCTATTTCGGAGCGATGCCGACTCCGCGCGCTGGCTGTGTTCCCTGTTCAACATTTGGGGCTCCACGCTGCTCTCGCTCGGCAACTGCTTCCCCGCTGATTCTGGCAGCGTCGCCCGCTTGGTGATCGACGAAGCCGGCCAATGTCACCCCGCCCATGCCGTCTCCGCGCTGTTACGCGCCGAAACGGCGCTCGTGATCGGCGACGTGCACCAGCTCGCCCCCGTGATCGAGCTCGGCGCAGACGACGAAGCGCGCGTGCTGCGCGCACAACGGCTCGAGTCGTTCGCGCCGCAGCTCGCGCCGTATCGCGTGCACGAAGACGCGCATGTCTCGACGCAATCCCTTGCTGATCGCGCCGTCACCCAGCGGCTGGCCCTCGTGGATCACTTCCGCTGCCAGCCCGAAATCATCGCCCTGTCCGACGCGCTCTGCGGTTACGGGCTAACCGTGCACACCCCGCGCGCGAGCCGCGCCGAACAAGCGACGTACTTGACGCACCCGGTGGCGCTCGTCGACTTGCGCGGCGAGCAGTCGCCCCTCGCCGGCAGCTGGTGCAACGAGCTCGAGCTCGGCGAAACCCTCGCGCTCGTCGAGAGCTTGCTCGACCGCGGCGTGAGGGCCGCCGAAATCGCCGTCATCACCCCCTACCGCGGTCAACTCGAACGCCTGCGCCGTAGCTTCGCGGAACGCCGTATCCCCCTTGAATACAGCGTCGAGCTGAACGAAGGAGCCGGGCAGCGCGTAGGCGTCGCGCTCGGCACCGTGCACCGCTTCCAAGGCGGCGAACGCAGCATCGTCCTCTTCAGCTCTGTCATCACGCACCCCGCCTCGCTGCCGTTCCTGAACACTCGCCCCAACTTGCTCAACGTCGCCATCTCGCGCGCTCAACACCACTTCATCTGCCTGGGTCACGCCGCCGTGTTGGCGCAAGGCGCCCGCACCCGCCTGCTCACAGCCGGCGCGCAAGCGCTCACGCCGGCGGCTTACGGCCGCGGCACCCAAGCGACGCTCTTCGCCCCGCCCCGCGCCGCCGAAGGCTGAGCCGTACGCGCCGCGGCGCGTGACCATCCTCCAATCCCTAGAGCGAGTTGCTGGTCGTCACTTCACAGCCGTCGACGATGACAAGGTGTGCTCGAACTGAGCCGACAATGACCCGTCGGCAGTGACTACGGTCCAGTATGGCCAAAACTCGGCCGAGTTCGACCGGCCAGGTTTACGCCACTTCGCGGACGTTTGAGGCGCTTGTAGACTGGACAGAATGGACTCGGTCTATCGTCACGCCGGACACGCTTTTGCGCTGGTATCGGACGCTCGTCGCCGCGAAGTACGATGGCTCGCGCCGTCGCGGTTCGGGGCGCCCGTGCACTCCGCCACCCCTTGCGGTGCTCGTCTCGAGGATGGCTTCCGAAAATCCAAGCTGGGGGTACACGCGGATTCGTCGAGCGCTTTGGAATCTCGGCCACGATGTCGGGCGCAATACGATCAAGCGGATCTTGGTCGATGCGGGCCTCGAGCCCGCACCGGAGCGGGGCAAGCGGACGAGTTGGAAGACATTCCTGAAAGCCCACTGGGGCGCAATCGCGGCGACAGACTTCTTCACCGTCGAAGTCGTGACGAGCACCGGTCTCGTTCGGTATTTCGTGCTCTTCGTCATCGACCTGAAAAGTAGGCGCGTACATATCGCCGGGATTGCGCACCAAGTTTACGGCAAGTGGACCGAGCAGGTTGCGCGCAGCCTAACGGATCCAATCGACGGCTTTCTACGTGGCGCTCGCTACCTGATTCACGACCGCGACCCGCTGTTCACGCGCCGATTTGCGGAGATACTCAAAGCAAATGGCGTGAGCGCGCTGAGGCTGCCGGCTCGAAGCCCGAAAGACTGCGCGACAGTCATGCAGGCGGGCGCAACCCTCAAGCAACCTGCAACAGCCTCACCCCGAGCGCCTTCGACGCTTTCGCCAAGGTCGCCAAGGTCACGCTGGTGTCGTGGGGGTCGAGCAAGCGATGAACGACCGTGCGACTCGTGCGCATGGCCTTGGCCAGCTCGACGTGAGTCATTTTCCGGCGGACCATCGCCCGTTCAATTTTGGCGGCCAAGAGCTTCTTCTGGGTCAACAGCTCGACTTCTTCCCGCTCCCCGAGCTCGTCGAACAGCGAATCGAGCGTTGAACCAATGTGCTTCTTTTTCATCTTCAGTCTTCCGTGGCCTTCATGCGTCGTCGGGCGAGATCGAGCTCGTTCTTAGGAGTCTTCTGGGTCTTCTTCTGGAAGCCGTGCAGGAGCACCATCGTGGCTCCCTCGAGGCAGAACAGCACACGGTAGACGTTGCCGCTCCAGGTTGTCCTCACCTCAAAGAGCCCGGCGCCCAGGCCATCTACTAACGGTTTCCCTAACGGCCAGCTCCACTGCACCTCGCCTAAATCCGAGCCCACTTCCTTGCGAACGGCGGACGGGAGCGATTTCAGCCAGTCCCGAACGGGCTCGTTGCCGGCCGAGGTCCTATAGAATCGACATTCCAGGGTGGGTTTCTTGTGAGCGGCCAAGCGCGCAGCCTAATGTACTTAAAAAGGTACAGTCTCGCAAGCGGGGTCCGTTCTTCGTTTTGCCGGCGCCTACATGAATTGAGTGTCACTTGCACCGCTGCTGATTGCCGCCCGCGCGGCCGCGCACGGCAAGCGTCGCTCTCCAGAGGTCGCAGCGTTCATGCGCGACCCCACTCCGCGCATCCAGGCACTCGCGACGGCGCTCGAGTGCGGCAGCTATCGCCCAGGGCGGGCGCGACCCTTTATCGTTCACGAGCCCAAGCCCCGGCTGATAGCCGCGCTGCCGTTTGAAGAGCGCGTGGTTCAGCACCTGCCAGCCGGATGCCCCCGAAGACGATCTCGAAACACTTATCGAGGATGATCTGGAGCCGGAGTCAGAGCCTGCCCAGGACGACCCGCTGCCGCGACGCGCGATGGAGTTCGTCGAGCGCTCGCCCGGTGAGCGGACCGCGGCTATCGCGGACGCGCTGGGCGTCACCACCGCGCCGCTGGCCCCGACGTTGAGAATCTGGTGCAGGGTAGGCGGCTCCGAAAGGTGGGCTTCGGGCGGGGCACGCGGTACTTCGTGAAGTAGCCGGCGGTGGATCCAGCGGCGGCGCGGTAGGCTAGGCTAGTGGTGACAGGTCGGTAGGGGCTCGCTGGTCACGTTCGAGAGCGGCGGAGCCGTCTGGCAAAATTCCGATTTTGCGGTTGCATCGGCTACGTTGAGGGACGCTAGCTGGTACCCGTGTGGATCCGTGACCTGGGGGGCGAAGCTCGCGTCCGGGGGTAGAGTCGGCCTGAGAAAGCAGGGGTCAGCGTGGTAAGCGAGCCAGCGGTGCAAACTGTACACGGTGCCCCAGGCGCCGAGCTCGTCGGCCGTTAAATCGCGCTGGACATCGGGGCACGTGTGGTTGCCCGTCTCGGCGTGCCGCGACTCGTGCACCATTACGTCGACCATGTTCAGCATACCCAACCCAACGCCGTTGACCCACAGTTGGGTGGCATAAACTGCGCTGTCTTTGCCCAAACGCACGTGCAAGTAGCGCCCTGTGCCCGAAGGCCCGGGGCTGCAGCAGAAATTCGTCGTTTCCTCGAAGATGATGCCGTCGATGACCCCTCGGAACCAATCATACAAGCCCCGGTCCGTCCACGGCAGCGGTGCGTCGAATCTCAACGACTTCATTGCGAGGAGCGACTGATACGCGCGTTCTCTAGCTCGAGATAAATCTCGACTTCCTTTGGACGCGAAGCACACGGGCGGGTCGTCTGCGATGGCTACATTATCGAACACCAGGTCGAGGTTCTGATCGATTTCGTCTAGGGCCGCGGCAGAAGGACAGGTCGTCAGAAGCTCATCGATCGATGAAGGGCTATCAGTAGCGCCGGCTACACCTGTTCCTCCGACGGCTTCGATGCCCCCGACCCCGCCGGTCATCGAAGGAGCTCCGGCTAGATCGTGTCCACCCGAGCCGCCAACACTGGGAGCTCCGGCTGCATTCAGTCCATCGTCAGTGGCTCCTGCAGCACCAGAGGTAGCCGCAGTGTTCCCTGGCAAGGCCTCACCGCAGGCGGCGGACACTAAGAGCAACATCAAGGCAGCAACTGAACCCACACGGTGGTGGATTCTCCCAATCTCGATAGCCCACCCCTCGCGCGCCAGCTCAGCCATGCCATCATTTACTGCCAGAGAGGTCAGATTGGAACCGTTGCGGCGTTTGCTTGGGCGATTCCGTGACCAGCGCGGCAGCGATGACTTCCTTCTGAAACGGTCCGCCCCGGGTTCTTTGGCGCGTGCTGCTGGTGCTACTGCGGGGCGACTTCCGTTCGCCGGACCGCCGCTGCCTTGCCCGCGGCTTCAAGCGGACGCGGTGGCTTCGGCTTTGTGCCGCTCGCCTTCTTGACTGGGCGGCGCGGCTTCTGTGGCTTCGCCGGTGCGGGCGCGGCACCGCGAGCGTGCCGCTTCCGGCGAGCAGTCCGAGCTGCAATCCCCACGCCGAACGGGTTGTCAGATCGGTCCGTTCAGAATGCCTCGAGCACCTTGTGATCTTCGGCGAACGGCACCTGCGCTATCTCCTGCGCGAACACGTCGAGCACTATCACACCGAGCGCTACCATCAAGGGCTCGCTGGAAGGCTGATTCGTTCGCTTACGGCTCCGAGTAATGACAATTGCTCGCGAGGCGACATCGCTTCCCGCTCGCGTCTCGGCGGACTCCTCAACTTCTACGTCAAGCAAGCCGCATGATTGCGACCGCTACGAGTTTCCGGACACTACGAGCGCCACCTCGAGCGAGTGCTCCGCGAGTACTGCTTTCGCCACTTCAATGGGGCGCGCCCCAATCAGGGAATCGGCCAGTGCGTGCCGATCGCGCAAGCGCTCAAAGCGCGAACCCACCTTACCAGCGTCATCGCCGTTCCCGTGCTCGGAGGGCTCATCATGACTATCGAGCCGCAGCGTGATCATGCGGATGGGCAAAGTAGCCAGGACAGTCACGCGGCACCCGACCGCGCAGTGGACGGCGCAGCAGCTCCGTGAGGCCACGCCCTTCGGCGCCGGACTCCAGTTCATCATCCGCGACAACGACGGCAAGTTCGGCGCCGACTTCGGTCGCGCCGCGGCCGGTGCCGGCGTCCACGTTCTTCGGACGGCGGTCCAAGCTCCGCTCATGAATTCTGTTTGCGAGCGGTTTCTCGGGAGCGTCCGGCGCGACTGTCTCGATCACATCGTGATCCTAGGCGAGCGGCACATCGAGCACGTGCTGAAGGAATACTGCTTCAACTATTTCAACA
>DATCFJ010000933.1:0-7582 GCA_036509605.1 Polyangiaceae bacterium
CTCGAGATTCAGCAGTAAGTAGGCGAGGGGATTATTGATCTCGTGGGCGATGCCTGCGGAGAGCACGCCCAACGCCGCCAGGCGATCGGCCTCGACCATGCGAGCTTGGATGGCTTTGCGCTCAGTGACGTCGCGCGCGAACGCTAAAACCGCTGGTCTTCCCTGGTATTCGGTGGGAATTGCGGAAATCTCGACGGACAGCTCTTGGCCTTCGCGAGAGCGGCTGCGGTACTCGGCCGGTTCGGGGATGCGCGCGCCCGTGCGATACAGCTGACCGATGCGGCTCGCGGCGAGCTGCGCGTCGTCCGGGTGCAGGAAGCTCGTCACGGGCAGGCCGAGCGCGGCCTCTACGCTTTCGGCGCCGAGCATGCGTGCGGCCGCCGCATTGAGGAATGCGATATTCGGCCCGCGCAGAATCGCGATGCCGTCCGGCGCGCCGTCTATCAGCGCGCGGAAGCGCTCTTCGGATTGGCGCAGCGCCACCTCTGTCGCTTTGCGCGTGCTGATGTCGAACAAGAACGTCACGCTCAGCACTTGGCCTCGCAGCGTGACGCGGCTCTGCAAGATCTCGACGTCGACGCGCTGCCCGGTGCCGCTTTGGATCGTAGCTTCGAACGGACGAGGCGCGGCACTGCCAAGGGCGAGGTAGCGCTCGCGCAACGCCTGGGTGCGCCCGACTTCGCCGGGAGCGAGCCAATCCCAGACCGGCTTGGCTTGGAACTCGGCCTCGCTACAGCCGAGCAACTTCTGAGCGCCCTGATTCAAAAACAGGTTCCGGGGCGGGTCCGTGTCAAGAAGCGTGATCAGCACCGCTAGGTCTGCGCCGTCGCAGGCTTCGGTGATGACCGACATCAGCTCTGCCCGCTCGAAAGGAGCGTGCTTTCCCGGCTCTTGGCCCATCCCCCAACTATATCCCGCGGTGCTGCTGCGTACGACAAACTTGGCCAGAGGGCACGAACCATGAAAACGGGTAGGGCCATGAAGCGCGCGGCATACCGATTTACACACGGCACTAATCTCGTTCTCCTCGGCCTGCTGACGCCGGCCTGCGGTCTGTTCGGACCGGCCCAGACGGCTGTCCACGCTAGCCCTCCTGTGGCGGCGGCTGTGACGGCGACGCCCGCTGCCCACGCGGCAGACAAGGCCCCCGGCGATTCGCGCAAGGTGGGAGATTTTTCGGTGCACCGTTTCAGCGGCAGCTACCAGAAGGGCCCGCTGACCATGACCGAAGAAGTCGTGGCCAACGAAGACGGGCGCTGGGTCATCGACTACACATTCGAAGAGCAGAGCGGCACCACCAAGCTGCGTGTGCTGTTCGACCCGCAGACTGATTCGGTGGTGCGAGTCTCGAAACTCGACGGCACGAAGGAAGTCGTGATGCCGTTGTCGACCTACCAAAACCTGATTGATCGCACGAGTTTCGCCGCAGATTCGAACGACGGGCAGATCGCTGCCACGCGCGGCACCTGCCTCGTGGGACCGAGCGAGCTCGATTGCGAGACCAAGTCCTACAAGGTTTGGGTCGGCGAGAAGCAAGCTACGCTCAATGTCTCGCGCTCGAATACTGTGCCCGACGGCGATGTCGCGGGCGACATCACCGCCAGCGATGGCACGGTTATCTATCGCAGCGAGCTGGTGGAGATGGGCAGCGCCACGTCGCCCAAGCTTGGCGTCGCTAGTCGCTGAACGCAGAAGCGCTCAGACGCGCGTGAGCCATTGGGCCCGCGACTCGTCCTTGCCCGTTACCGCTCGCAAATAGGCGCGTTGAAAAAACGCGCCCAATGTCTTCTTGCCGGTCTTGAAGACCGTGCCGTCTAGCTCGCGCACTGGAGTCACTTCGGCGGCCGTGCCGGTGAAGAAGACTTCGTCGGCGCGCATCAGATCTTCGCGGGTGAAGGCGCGAATCGTGATCGGGACTTGGTGCTCGCGCGCCAAGTCCAAGATGCAGTCACGAGTGATCCCCGGCACGATCGACGAGGTTTCGTCGTTCGTGAACAGCATGCCGCTCTTGGCGAAGAATACGTTCTGACCCGTGGCGCTGGCGACCGTGCCCTCTTGGTTGAGCAGGATAGCGTCGTCGAAGCCGTGATCGAGCGCCTCGTGGGCTGCGAGCACGCTGTTGGCATAGTGCCCGCTGGCTTTGGCCATCGTCGGCAGCATCGTGTGATGGAATTTGCGCCAGCTCGAGATCATCACGCGTATGCCGTTGCGCAACGCGTCTTCGCCGAGGAACGTGCCCAGCTCGCGGACGGCGATGAACGCGCGCACTTGGCACTCCTTCTTCGGTCTCAAATCGATTGGCCCCTCCGCAAAGTACGCGAGCGGACGCAAGTAGCCGTTTTGCGTGCCGTTGCGGCGCGTAACCTCTATCGCGCCGCGGGTCAGCTCGTCCGCGCTGAACGGGACCTTCATGCCGTACAGCCGCGCCGACGACAATAAACGTTCGATGTGGTCGCGCAGCCGCACCAGCACCGCGCCGTTTTGCGTGGGGTACACGCGGATGCCTTCGAACACCGCCGTGCCGTAGTGCAGGGCATTGGCGTAGTAGTGAACACTGAGCGCGTCCGACTCGCGGATGTCGCCGTCCCACCACAAGTAGCGGGCCAGCTTTTGGCCGCGCGGACGTGATGAGGTGAGAGAGTCGTCCTCGGGTACGCCGTCGAAGTTCGGCCATTCCAGCGCCATGTCGCATTCGACACAGGATGCGGGGATCAGGTCAAGCTGGGCCTTGCTTTCGGGCAAGAGCCTATCCCAGTAGGGCGCCCGAGGCGGTGGTCGAGACCGAAGCGGGCGGCGAGATGGCCGACGGACGCGAGAGATCGGCCGCCGCAGACCAGGCCTAATGGGATAGGCTCTTGGCTGGCGAGCGAGAAATCGGCAATGTTTTCGCGGCGCACTTCGCACGAGTCTGAGCCCAACGCACTCTCCTCGGCGCTGCGAGCGCGGCGTGCGGCGGGGCTCGCTGTGTGCGATCTCACGCAGTCGAACCCGACCCTGACCGATTTGCCGTACGACGGCGCCCGCCTATTGGCCGCGCTCGGCGACCCCCGCAGTTTGGTTTACGAGCCGGCCGCCTTTGGTTTGGGCAGCGCGCGAGACGCGGTTCTGGAGCTGCAGCGCGAAGCGGGCTTCGAGCTTTCGCGCGAGCAAATCGTGCTCACCTCGAGCACGAGCGAGGCGTACGCGTTTCTGTTCAAATTGCTGTGTGATCCGGGGGACGCAGTGCTGATTCCGCAGCCGAGTTACCCGCTGTTCGAGCACTTGGCCGGCTTGGAGAACGTTTCGGTGGCTCCGTATGCGCTGGCCTATGACGGCGCTTGGCACATCGATTTCGATTCTGTGTCTCGCGCACTGAGCCCGCGCGCGCGCGCGATCGTGGTCGTGAGTCCCAATAACCCCACCGGTTCCTTCTTGAAAAAGGACGAGCTGGCGCGGCTGGCGAGCTTTGGCGTGCCGCTGATTTCGGATGAGGTCTTTTCGGACTATGCGCTCGGGCCCGACGCGCGGCGATCGCGCTCGGTGCTCGAGACTAGCGACGTGTTGGTGTTCGCGCTGGGCGGCCTGTCCAAGCTCGCCGCGTTACCGCAGCTGAAATTGGCATGGTTGTGCGCGGCTGGCCCGAGCGGCGCGCTCGGCGACGCGCTGGCTCGTCTGGAGCTGGTGGCTGACACGTTCTTGTCGCCGAACACGCCGGTGCAGTGGGCTTTGCCTGGGATCCTTGCGTCGCGCGCGCCGGTGACCGCGGCGCTGAACGCGCGCATCACGCGGAACTTCGCGCGGCTCACCGCAGCGTTCGACGGCTCACCTGCGCACCCGCTGTTTCTCGAGGGCGGCTGGTACGCTACGCTGCGCCTACCGGCATTGCGCGAAGAAGCTGTTTGGGCGCTCAGCCTGCTCGAGCAGGATGGCGTGCTGACGCAGCCCGGATTCTTCTACGACTTCCTCGAAGGCCATCAGCTCGTGCTGAGTCTGATCACGGAGGAGTCAGCGTTTGCGCTCGGCGTGGCTCGCATCGCCGAGCGCGTTCGCGTGGTTGCCGGCTGAGCTCAGGCGGCGCGCTTACGGCGGCGCAGCACGATACCCGACAGGGCGAGCGCGGCGAATGCGAGGCCCGCGCCGCTGTCGTGTCCGGTGTCTGCCAAGCGGCAGCCGCAGCCGCCGGGCTTCTCTTTGATCGTGCCGGGCTCGTCCGCCGCGGGCTTGTCTTCGGCCTTCGGCGAGTCAGCTTCGGGGGCGGGCGCCGAGCTGTCGCCCGCGGGCTTGTCGGAATCGGCCTTTTTATCGGCGTCCGCGTCCGCGGCTTTGTCGGCATCCGGCTTGTCCGCGTCGACTTTCTTCTTCTTGTCGCCGCCGCTGAAGACCATGGCTCGGCGATCAATGACTTCGTTCTCGCCGTCGAAGATCAACGTGACCGGCGCGCCCACGGGTTGGTCGTTGCGACCGTCGTGGATCGTGACCTTGTACTCGCCTGCTTCGTAGCCGTGGGCCCGCGTCAGCTTGAACGTGAAACGCGTGCGCGACTCGATCTTGCCACTACCGGAATCGAGGAAGCCGACGTCGACGCTTTCAATCAACGCTTGGCGATTTTCGAGCGGTACCTTGTGCTCGACGAGCTTGTCGCCGTCGACCATGTCGCGCTCGTAATAGACCTCGGGTTGGAATTCGAATTTCATCGGCACATGCGGCACGTCTGGCGCGTGCGGCAGGAAAATTGCCACTTCGAGTCGCCAAGCCTTGTCGTCGCGCTCTTTGATGGTCTTGCTCTTCCATTCCGTGCGACCCGCCGCGCTAGCGACGCTGCTGATGGCGAGACCGACCAAGGCCAGAGCGATGACGAACAACGAGCGAACAGATAGGGGAATACGAATCGACAACGGCGTTACCTCCAACTCGGGCGGCACGCTAACATTCAGCGCGGCGGGACGAGTGGCGTTTCGAGCGTGTCGGGCGCGTCGTCGAGCCACGGTGGCGCTGGAATTGTGTCGTGGAAGTCGAAGTCCTCCTCGTTCAACGTGCCAAGCGCGTCGCGCATTGGCGCCGGGCGAAGCCGCGGCTCGGTAGGCCGCGACGGCTCCGAGGCCGGCGGCTGTTCGGTCACGTCGTTGTTGCTTTGGGCAAGCGGGTTTGCAGGCGACATCGGAGCTCCCTCTGGCCGAGGCGGGTACACGGCTGCTGCGCGCTGTACCCTCGGCTCAGCCGCCGGTTATCCCAAAAGGATCGCGGCGAACCAAGGGTTTTTTCCGCGGGATTTTGAAGGAATGCTTCGGTTGACGCGGAAAATGGCGTGATGTTAGGCGGTTAGCCAGCGATGCTCAGGTCGAACTTCACTGAAATTCTGCAGCAGGAGGCCCGCGGCGGAGCACGCGAGTCGAGCGTTTTTCGCCAGGGGCGGCGCGCCCCAGCAACTGGCGCCGTGTTCGAAACCGCGTATCCTGATTGCAAGCATGAACCGGGGTATCGCGTGTCTTCTGTTCAGCGTCGTTTCAGCTCTAGGCTGCGGCGCGCGGACCGAGACGTTGGAGTTCGGCTCTGACGGCATCGGCGGTACGCCGAACGCGGGCGCTCCGAACGTCGCGGGCGCACCGGCTTTCGCGGGCGGTCCGAGCTTCGGTGGGGCGCCAAATGTTGCGGGTGCACCGAGTTTTGGTGGCGCACCGACCTTCGCGGGTGCACCGAGTTTTGGTGGCGCACCGTTCGCCGGCGGCCCGAGCTTTGGTGGTGCACCGACCTTCGCTGGCGCGCCGAGCGTCGGCGGAGCAGCGGGCGGAATTGGTGGCAGCGGGGGTGAAGGCGGCGTGATCGTCAACGCCTGCGTTGCGATTGCCAGCAACGCCTGCGACAAGTGTCTGTGTACCAGCTGCTCCTCGTCGGTGGTGAGCTGCTTCTCGGATGCGCAGTGCACCAGCATCTTCAGCTGCATCGCGCGCACCGGTTGTCAGGGTATCGGTTGTTACACGAACAACACTTGTCGCACGACCATCGACGCGAACGGAGGCATCGGTGGACCCGCGGTGGGTGAAGTCTTCTCGCTCGTGACGTGCGCGGTTCAGTCGCAAAGCAACTGCGCTTGTAACTAAGCCGCGCTCAGTGAGTTACGGCGGGCCGCGGCTCGGCCATGGCCACCACGAGCGGCCAGGACATTGGGTCGCGGGACCAATGCTCGGTGCCAGCGACGCGCCATTCGACGCGCACTTGGTAGCTGCCTTCGATAGGCGGCACCGGCATACCCATGGTGCGAGTTCGGTAGCGCATCGTTGCGGACTTGTGCGTGTGCACGTCCGTCAGTGCCTCGAGCCCGCTGCTCGCCACGAGCGCAAAGCGCATTTCCAGGCGCTGATTCAGCTCGCCCGGGTCGAGCTGAAAATAGGCGTGAATCTCCATCGGCAGCAGCGCACCCGGCGGCGGTTCGACGCCGCGAGGTAGGTTGATCTGCTCGACGACGTTGAACAGGGAAACGTTGTTTGACTGCTGATCCAGGCTGGACGAGCTGGCCAGAGTCAGCAAATAGCAACGCGGCATGGGCGCCCTTTAGCATGTCCCGAGGGCGGTTAGCACTCAGCCAAGATTTTGAGCCTATGGGGTGCCCCTAAGGAAAGATCTGTCCGCTCGCGCAGCGAATGACGGCGTAGCTTCCGAGCGCGTAGCCGAGCACGCCGAGAGCGACGACCGCTCGCGCGGTCGCGCTGGACGCGCCGGCGAGCGACGCCAGAGCTTGCCGAACCGCGTAGAACGAGCCGGCACCGACCCCGCACAGGTAAAGAGCGCCTTGCATTGGCAAGCCGTGGTTGGTCGTTGAAAGCGTTCGGATCAGCTCGGGTCGGAGGTCGGCGTCGGCGAGGCTGCCACTGAGCAACGGCCAGGCCGTGTGCGCGACGTGCACGATCATGAACAGCACCACCACCAATAAAGAAAGCCGTTCGGCCACGGCAAGTGCGCGCTCTCGGTCAGTGTGCGCAGTCAGCCGGGCGCCGGACAGCACACGACGCAGCTCGTGCCCCGCGAGCAGCGCAAAGGGCGCCCAAATCAGCAGCAAGACTGCGGCCACGAACCACACCTGTTGTTCGAGCCCCGGTTCAGGGCGCGCTCCGTCACCGTGTGCGCGAAGCGCTTGGACCGCGAGATGAGCTAGGACGAAGATCGCGAAGGCAGGCCGCGCAAAGCGGCGCGCCTTCGAGAGCAAAGCTGCGAGCAAGGAGCTTGGCGAGCTTGACTGGCGCTCGGGGCGCGCATCACCCTCTACGGACACGAGCCAAGCATATGCCAAACGCTGCGAGGACCCTCCCAGATTCGACCCGCGCCTCGCTCGTGTGGCTACTGCTGCTGTCCTCTGCGGCGGGTTGCCGGCATTCGCGCGGAGGCATCGACCGACCGGAGGCCACGCTCTCGGCGCGCCAGGACGCGCAAGCCGCGTTTCGTGCCCTGCGCGCCGCGTGGTTCTCGGGCAGCGTGAGTGAGCGACGCAAGCTCGAGCCGGACTTGCGCACGTTCTTGGCGCGCTTTCCGAACGACGAGCCTGCGGACATGGTGCGCGTGCTGGTCGCATTCGACAGCGTGAGCCGCGGCGACCTGACCGACGCGCGCG
>DATCFJ010000934.1:0-3989 GCA_036509605.1 Polyangiaceae bacterium
GTCAGCGCGCCGAACCCGCCGATGCCGATGAGGGCGCCATTCTGCTCTATCGCAAGCGCCCCGCCGATGGACGTGAGGGCGTTGAGCCCGTTTATGTCCGTGAGCGCAGCGTTGTTGTACATGTTGACGTAGGTGCCAATCGTCTGCAGCGCGGTGAGCGCGTTGACGTTCGTGAGCTTGGCGTTGCTGTAGAGCTGGAAATAGCCACCGATCGAGGTCAGTGCGCTCATCCCTTGCAGGCTCGTCAGCGCGGCGTTCGACTGGATGTTGAAGTAACTACCAATCGTCGCCAGCTTGCTGAGCGCGTTGACGTTGCTCAGCGTCGCGTTGTTGTAGATCTGAAAATAGCCGCCGATGGTCGTCAGATTCGTGAGCCCGCCAAGGCTGGTCAGGACGCCATTGCTCTGAATGTTGACGTTGCCATCTACGGTCGTCAGGCTTGAAAGCGCTGCCAGGTTGGAGAGCGACGCATTGTTGGAGATGATCAAGTCTCCGTAGATGTGCTGCAGGTTGTTCAGCCCGTTCAGTGTGCTGAGCGCGGTGCTGTCGATGGTCACGTTGCCGCTGACCGAGGTGGCGGTCGCGAGCGTCTGCAGATCGGACGCGTTCTGGATCACTACATTGCCGGCATAGGCGCCCGATTGGCCGGTGGTGCCGCCGCCACCGCTGCCGCAGATGGCGCCGGTGCACGCGGCACAACCGGAGTTGCAGCAACTGTGATCGACGCCGGACCAGCCGCCCGGCACCGACTGCAGCGCTGCGCGGAGCGCATCGACCTGGCACGAGGGCAGCGCCGGGTTCTCCGAGATCGCAAAGTCATTGCCCAGGCTTCGTATCCCCGAGCCGAGAAGCCCGTTGAGGGAGCTCAGGATCAAGTTGTTCTGGATCAGTAGATCGGTGCCGATCGACTGCAGCCGCGAAATGCCGTCGAGATTCGTTAGCTTGGGATAGCGGATGACCGCCAAATACGCGCCGATGTCGTCGAGGAAGCCGAAGCCACCGATGCTCCCGAGCACCGCGTTGCTACGGATGTCGACGTGGCCGACGACACTCGTCAGCTTGGTGAAGCCGGCGAGCGAAGCGAGCGCGTTGTTGTCGTGGATCTCGATGTGCCGATTCGCGTTGGTCAACCCGGAGAAGCCGGGGAGGGACGTCATCGCCCCGTTGTTGAACACGAGCAGGTCGCTGCCTGCGAAGGCCAGCGCGTTGAAGCCATCGAGCGTCGTCAGCGCTGCGTTATCGTGAATCGTTAGCACGCCCGACAGGTTGGCCAGCGAACCAAACCCCGAGATGCTGGTCAGGGCGGCGTTGGAGCTGACGTCAATACCGCCGGCGTCGCTGAGCTTGCCAAAGCCAGCCAGGGTAGTCTGCTTGGCGTTGCTCGTGATCTGGATCGGCCCGACGGCGCTTTGCAGCGCGCCGAAGCCCGAGACGGATAGTAGGCTGCCGTTTTGGTTGATGGTGACCTTGTCGCCGATCGAGCGGACGGCAGCAAAGCCGTCGATGCTTTGCAACAGGCCGTTGTTGTAAATGTTGACGTACGTTCCGATGCTGGTCAGCGCGGCGAGGCCCTTGAGATCGACCAGCGCGCCGTTGCTGTAGACCTGCACGTAGCCGTCGACCTCGGTCAATGCGGGGAAGCCGTCGAGATTGAGCAGCGACTGGTTGCTTTGAATATTCAGGTAGCCGTACACCTTGACCAGGCTGCTAAAGCCCGTGACGTTGACCAAGGCGTTGTTGTTGTAGATTTGCAGGTAGCTGCCGACGGTCGCCAGTGCGCCGAGCCCCGTGAGATCGGTCAGCTTGGGGTCGCTCTGAATGTTCAGGGCCCCGACGACCGTCGTGAGACCGGAAAGCCCCTTGAGGCTGGTC
This sequence comes from Polyangiaceae bacterium, assembly GCA_036509605.1. GTDB lineage: Bacteria > Myxococcota_A > Polyangia > Polyangiales > Polyangiaceae > PMG-095. The sequence continues at coordinate 1,873 of DATCFJ010000934.1, forward strand.
ATGTTGTTGTTGCCGCTGATGATGACGTTGCCGCCGACCCACTGCAGTAGGCCGAGCCCGGTCGCATCGGCCAGCGCGGTGTTGTTGATGTTCAAGTCGCCAGCGATGCAAGTCGTGCCGGCCGCGGCGAAAGCTGCCGCGTCGGCCGCACTGGTGATGTTTACGCTGCCCGGCGTGACTGCTCCCGCGCACCCGAGAGGCGCAATCACGGTGCCGCATGCGCCTGCCAAGCAGGTCGCGGTCGCCGGGTTCGGGCACGCGACCTTGTTAGCGCAGCTGGTGCCACACGAGCCGATCAGGTTGAGATTGACCTCACAACCGTTGCTGATCGACCCGTCGCAGTTCTTCGTGCCGGGAGCGCACGGCAAACACGTGCCCGCGCCGCAGGTCTGCGCTTCGGCGGTGCAGTTAGTGAGCGCGCCCCAGTTTCCGTCTGAGCCGCAGATCTGTGACGCGTTGCCGACGCATTGTTTGGCTCCCGGCGGGCAGACACCGGCGAGGCCACCAGTACCCGCTGTGCCGGTGCTGCCAGCCGTCGCTCCGCCGGTAGATGTTCCGCCGTTCGACGAACCCGCAGCGCCCACGGTGCCGCCGCTAGCGGTCGCTCCGCCGCTGCCGGTCGCTCCGCCCGCTCCGACAACGACGCCGCTAAATTGGCACAGGTTGCTTGCGCAAGTGAAGCCGGACGAGCAGTCGCCATCGCTCAAACACTGATAAACACAATGGTTCGCGCGACAAACGAGCGGCGTGGTGCAGTCGATGCTGTAGCTGCAGCTAGTGCCCCAGTCCGGCGGCGCATTGACGGGCGGCGTTAGCACGCAACGCTTGGCGAGACAGGATTCACCCGCGGAGCAATCGACGCTCGTGCGACACTCATCGACGCAGCCGCTCGAGCGGCACACCAGCGGGCTGCTGCAATCCGAGTTGTAGACACACGGCGGAGGGCCGTAGCTCGTGCCAGTGGCGCCAGCCTCGCCAGCTTGACCGCCGCTACCGCCTTCTCCGCCGCCGGCAATCGGCGTCAAGCAACGGTGCTCGATGCAGTCGGTGCCCGCGGCGCAGTCGGCCTTGGCTAGGCACTCGAACGCGCACAAGCTGCTACGACAGATGAGCGGGTCGCTGCACTCCGAGTTGTACACGCACGACTGACCCGGGGAGGGCGCGGTGGGGCCCGCGCCGCCCTCCGCCTCCTTGACTGGTAGCTGCCCGGCGTCGAGCTCGGTCGGGTCCGCGCAGTTTCCCTTGACGCATTCTTGCCCGCTCACGCAATCGCGGCTGCTTGCGCACTGGTCGCGGCATTGTCCGTCGACGCCGCACACCTGTCCCTGCGGGCACTGACTGTTGTAAGTACAGTCTTGCTCCTGCGCGAGCTGGCAGACGTGAAACGGGCGGTCGCTCGCCATGCAGCGCTGACCAGGGTCGCAATCGCGCGAGGTCTCGCAAGCGCTATGGCAGCGCTGGAACGCGCACACCAAGGGCGACTCGCAGTCGGTGTTGATAGAACACCCGGCGGCCAAGGTTGCTGTTTTCGAGGACGTAGAGTCCGAGCAAGCCGAGGCGACCAAGAGGCCCATGGCGACGAGCAGAAGCGACCGAAGAAAGTTCCCCATGGTTCAGGAATGAGCGGCTGCTGGCTCGGGGCGTCAAGTGCCCTCGCGAGCCCGGCAGCGCCGCGCGTTCGGGCTGACAGAACGTCTAACTATTTCGCGACGCTAACTGTGATACAGTCCGGGCTGATTTCTGAGAGGGCTTACTGATGTCCGAAGGCGCGATCGCACCAGGCACCGTACTCGCGGGTAAGTTCCGCGTGGTGTCCCTGCTCGGCGAAGGCGGCATGGGCGCTGTTTACGAGATAGAGCACGAGCTCACGAAGCATCGGCGCGCGCTCAAGCTGCTGCACAAAGCGATGGCGGATCAGCCGAGCGTGGTCGAGCGCTTCCTGCGCGAAGCGTCGGCTGCGGGTCGCGTGGGTAACCCGCACATCGTCGAGACCTTCGACGCGGGAGTGCTCGATACGGGCGAGCCGTACCTGGTGATGGAGATCTTGCGCGGTGAGCCGCTGGCTGCGCGCATCGCGCAAGGCAAGATGCCGATCTTGGACGTCGTGGATCTGGTCG
>DATCFJ010000935.1:0-4929 GCA_036509605.1 Polyangiaceae bacterium
AGGCAGTCTCGCTCAGCATTTCATGGTCCCGGCCATCCGCCAAGACTGCAGCCTGGAACGACTCAGGAACGGCGTTTTCGCAGGCGAACGAAGAAGTAGAGCAGGGTCGTCAGCACGAGCGCGGCGCCCAAAAGAGCGATCGACCATTCGGGTGCCGGATACCTGCCGCGCGCCAGGCCGGGCGGCGGCCGTTCCACGACGAACCCGCTCGGCGCCGGTGCGTCGGCAGGGGCCTCGCTTCGCAGCAGCCCTTCGTGGCGAAAAAGCATGCCTTTTGGCTTTACACGCGAGCCCTCGGATCGGCAACCCGCCGCCGTTTCGAGCTCAATCAACTCGCCTGAGCCGTGCTAGAAGCCGGGTCGAACCCGAATTGCGACCCCGAAAGCCGACGTGACCTCGAACGACGCCGCTTCTGCACCCAAAGACGCCGAGCTTCTCCAAGCCTGTGAGCAGAGCTTTGGAAAACTCAAGACTGAGGTGGCGGAAGCCGTGGTCGGCCAGGAGGAAGTCGTCGAAGCGCTACTCATCACGCTGCTGGCGCGGGGGCACGCGCTGCTCGTGGGGGTGCCCGGGTTGGCCAAGACCCTGCTCGTTAGCAGCTTGGCGCGTGCGCTCGGTCTGAGCTTCGGGCGCGTGCAGTTTACGCCCGACCTACTGCCCGCCGACATCACGGGCACCGACGTTCTGAACGAAGTCGAGAAGAATGGCCTCGTTCGGCGCGAGACCAGCTTCATGGCAGGACCGATCTTCAAGAATCTGGTGCTTGCGGACGAAATCAATCGCACGCCGCCCAAGACGCAGGCCGCGCTGCTTCAAGCGATGCAAGAGCGGCGAGTTACCGTGGGTACCGCCACTCACGCTCTGCCCGACCCGTTCCAGGTGTTTGCGACCCGCAATCCCATCGAACAGGAGGGCACCTATCCGCTGCCCGAAGCGCAGCTCGATCGCTTTTTGCTCGAGGTGCACGTCGAGTACCCGTCGGAGGCCGAGGAATTGGAGATCGCACGCCGCACGACGTCTGGGCTCGAACCCAATTTGAAATCGGTCGTCGATCTCGAGCAAGTGCGAGCGTTCGGAGCCTTGGTGCCGCGCATTCCAATCACCGACGAAGCCGTGCGTTTCGCGGTCGCTTGTTCGCGCGCCTCGCGCCCCGGGTCTGCGCTGTCACCGCCCGAAGTGAACCAATACGTGCGCTTTGGGGCCGGGCCGCGCGGTAGCCAAGCTCTGGTTTTGGCGGCTAAGGCCCGAGCCGCGCTGCGCGGCGAAGCTGCAGCCGACGTCGACGACGTGCGCGAGCTCGCGCTGCCGGCGCTTCGGCACCGCCTGGTGCTCGGCTACCGCGCCGACGTCGACGGCGTTCGGGATCGCGACGTGGTTGCCGCGATCGTGAAAAGCGCCAAGAGTTGAGTGCGACACCGAAAATGGATCAGTCGGAGCTCAAATCCCAAATTAAACGCGCCCTGCTAGAAGAGCTGGATTTGCGCGGCCGCAGCGAGGCAGACATCGACGACGCGGCGCCGCTGTTCGGTGCTGGCCTCGGTCTCGATTCGCTGGACGCATTGCAGTTGGCCATGGCCATCGAAGAGCGCTTTGGTGTGAGCGTGCCGGAGGGTGAGGCGAGCCGCGCCATCTTCGCCTCGGTGAACGCCATCGCCGAGCACATCACACGGACGAAAGCCGGCTAGCCATGGCGAGGCGTGAGCGCATCGCGGTCACGGGGCTCGGCCTGGTTTGTTCGCTTGGCTTCGGTCGGGAGGCATCGTTCGCGCGGTTGTGCACGGGCGAGCGCGGTATCGGCGCGGTGAGCCTGTTCGACACGCGCGGGCTGAAATCGCAGATCGCGGCTGAAGTGAAGGGCCTCGACGTGCCCGCGATTGCGCCGCGTGGCGAGGATTGGTCGCGCAGTGACGCCCTGGCATTTGTGGCTGCGCGCGAGGCCCTGAGCCAGGCGCGGCGCGTCCCAGGTGCAGCGCTCGGCCTGGCGCTCGGCGGCACGACTGGCGGCATGTACGAAACCGAGCGCGCCCTCGAAAAGATCGCTCCGGGCGGCATTTTACCGGAGGATGCACGACGCCTGCTCGACTTTCCGCTGGCCGTCAGTGTGGAGCGCGTTGCTCGTGCGCTCGGCTCGGTCACTCAATCGGCCACCGTGTGCAGTGCCTGCTCGAGCGGCGCAGTCGCCATCGCGCTAGCAGCGTCCTGGCTGCTCGCTGGGCGGGCTCCGTGCGTTGTCGCCGGCGGCGTCGACGGGTTGTGCCAGCTCACGTTCACTGGCTTCAACGCGCTTGGCGCAGTCGACCCGGCGCCCTGCCGCCCGTTCGATGCGTCGCGCGCCGGGCTGACGCTCGGTGAAGGCGCGGGCTGCTTGGTCCTGGAGCTGGAGTCCAGCGCGCTCGCGCGCGGCGCGCCAATCATCGCTTTTCTGAGCGGCTGGGCGGTGGCTTCCGAGGCGCACCACATCACGCACCCGGAGCCGAGCGGCGCCCGAGCAGCCCAGGTGCTGCTCGACGCCATCCGCGTTGCCGGGCTCGAGCCGCGCGACATCGACTACGTCAACGCTCACGGCACGGGCACGCTTCAGAACGACGCGATGGAGAGCAAGGCCCTGGAGCGGGTATTCGGGGCAGATTTGGGCCGCGTTTGGCTGTCGTCGTCGAAAGCTCAGCTCGGACACACGCTCGGCGCGGCCGGCGCGATCGAAGCGGCCATTACGGCGCTCAGCCTGAATCAGCAGGTCGTTCCGCCGACCGCGGGGCTCGAGCAACCTGAGCTGACGACGCTTCGGCACGTGCGCTCCGCCAACCAGCGCGCAGAGCTGCGCGCCGCTCTGTCCAGCTCCTTCGGCTTTGGCGGCGCGTGTGCGGTGCTCGCCTTCGAAGCGCCGACCGCAGAACCGCGCGAGCTCGAGCAACGCCCGCGTTCTTCGATCGTCATTTCCGGGGTCGCCAGCTTCGGCGTGCGCGGCTTGTTGGGCGGAGTCGACAGCGCGAGCTACTTGGCGGGCGCTGCCGCGCCGAGTGAACCTCCCCCCGAACCGCTCAGCTTGCTCGACCCTGATCGCTCGCGGCGCTTTGGGCGAGCCTCGGCGCTGGTCGTAGCGAGCGCGGAGCGCGCGTTGCGCGACGCCGAGCTCGGGTCAGCCGGGGTAGGCTTCGTCGTTGGCAGCGCGTTTGGCGATGTCGACCGCTCGGTTCGCTTTCTACAAAAGGTGCTGAGCCAGGGCCCGAAGTTCGCGAGCCCGGCTGAGTTTCCCCAGCTGATCGCCTCCACGGGCTCGGGAAATGCTTCAATTTACCTCGGGCTCACCGGCCCGTGCCTCTCCGTCAGTGAGTTCGCGACCAGCGGACAATCCGCTGTTTCCGTCGCGGTTTCCTTGCTCGAGCTCGGCCTGGCTTCGGCGGTGCTGGCCGGCTCGGGCGAAGCGCATGACGCGATCGTGGATGCGGTGTTGGGCGACGCGCAACGTGTCCCTCGCACTGAAGGAGCCGGTTTCGTCGTACTCGAAGCTTTAAGCGACGCACGTCGTCGCGGGCGGACTCCGCTGGCGGTGCTCCGCGAGCATCTCGCGCTGCGTGGTGATCCAGCGCCGGCCTTGCTTTCGCTCAGCGCGCCACCCGCGAGTGCTTGTGTCGTGACGTCGTTTCTGCCGTCTGCGGCTGCCGGCGCGCTGGCTCGCTCCGCCTGGCGTGAGGTTCCGCTGCATGCCTTGCCGAGCGTGCTCGGGTACCACGAGGCGCTCGGTGCGGTCGCGCTCTCCGTGGCGGCTTCGGAAGTGGCGTCGGGTCGAGTCGAACAAGCGTTGCTCGTGACCGCCGACGTGGACACGCTCTACCTCACGCGCCTGGCGCGCTACACGGAGCCGGCTTGAAGCCGGTCGCGATTCTAGCGTGTGGGGTCGTTTCGCCGTTGGGCGAGGGCGCAGCGGCGTTTTCCGTGGGCGAGCTCGGGGCGCGCGCCGAAACGCGCGTTGCACACGACCCCGCGCTAGCCGCGGCCGGGCTGCGTCGGCCCAACGTGGCCCGCGTGTCTCTGGAAGCTTCGGGTGATCGCGCTCGGGCACTGCTCGAGCGCGCGCTCAGCTTGCTCGTGGCGGATCTCGAGCGGGTGCGACCGGGCTTTCGCCGGTTGCGCATCGGCATCGCGCTGGGCACCTCGTCGGGCGGGCTCGGCACACTCACTGAGTTACTTGCCGAGCGCGCCGCAGGTCGCGCATTGGATCCGGAACGCGCGCGGAATTCGAGCTATTTCGGCCCACTCAGCGCGCTCGATCACTTCAAGCTCGATCCGGTCCGAGTCACGCAGGTGCTCGCGGCCTGCGCTTCGTCCACCGTCGCCATGGGCGTCGCCAGCCGTTGGCTGGAGGCTGACCTTTGTGATCTAGTGATTGCCGGTGGCTATGACGCGCTGACGCTGTTTGCTGCGGCGGGCTTCGAGGCACTGGGCGCTACTACTCGGTCGGCGCCGCAGCCTTTTCGCAAGGGGCGCGACGGCCTGGCGTTGGGGGAGGGTGCTGCCCTGGTCGCGCTGGTGCCTAGCCACGAGGGCCCAGTGTTGGGACACGTGCTGGGTTTTGGGGTGGGCTGCGATGCCACCCATGTGACTGCGCCGGACCGTACCGGTGCCGGACTCGCGCGGGCAGCGCGCGCCGCTTTGGCGGACGCGCACGTTGAACCGGCGCAAATCGACTTGATCAGCGCGCACGCCACGGCCACGCCCTTCAACGACAGCGCCGAGGCGCACGCCATCGCCACGATCATCGGCCCAACCGCTGAGCGCGTCGCGGTCCACCCCTTCAAAGCGATCACCGGCCACACGTTGGGCGCCGCAGGCACGCTGGAGACGCTCGCTGCGCTCAGCGCCGCGAGCCGCGGCCTGCTCCCGGGAGCATTCGGCGAAGGTGAAATCGAGAGCGAGTTTTCTGCGCACCTG
>DATCFJ010000936.1:0-5079 GCA_036509605.1 Polyangiaceae bacterium
GATCCGAGGCGTCGATCGCGTCCGCCGTGACCACGAACGGGCCGATCGGCGCGAAGCTGTCCGCGCTTTTGCCCTTGGTGAATTGCCCGCCACGCTCGCGTTGAAACTCGCGCTCCGAATAGTCATTGAGCAATACGAAACCGGCGACATGGTCCAAGGCTTTCTCTTCGGTCACGTAGCGCGCTGTTTTCCCGATAACGACGCCCAGCTCGACCTCCCAGTCCGTTTTCAGGGAGCCGCGCGGCAAAACCACGCCGTCATACGGCCCGCAGATCGCGCTCGTGGCCTTCATGAATAGCACCGGCTCATCCGGGATCTTCGAGCCGGTCTCGAGCGCGTGGTCGCGGTAATTCATGCCCACGCACACGATCTTGCTCGGCCGCGCGATGGCCGGCGCGATGCGCGCGTCCGCCGTCACATGCGGGCATTGCTCCGGGTGCTCCGCGTAGAAGCGCGCCAGGCGCGCTGGGCCGTCCGAGCCGAAAAAGCTCTCGCCGAAATCCTCGCCGAACGCCGAGACGTCCACGCGGCCCACGCCGTCCACGATCAAGCCGGGCTTCTCCGCGCCAACCGCACCGAAACGAAACAGCTTCATGAGTCGGGCGGTAGCACTCGAAACTAGCGACGTCAGCCATTTTTGCGAGGTTCACGTCTGCGCTGACGAGCAACAAGCTCGTCATGGGCATGTTAAGCAGTTCGCCTGCCTTCGGCCGTGATTGCGCCGTGCCGGCTGGGGTCGGCTGTGCTTCGAGCCGGAGAACCACTGCAACTGTCCGAGCGACTGCGCGCGGTAGCCCACGCGCGCCAAGGTCTCGACGTTTCGGCCGATCCTCGACGCTAAGCTCGCGACAGCTCTGGGAAAGCGGCGCTTGCAAGAGGTGTTCAGAATCTACGACCTGAACCTGGGCGTGCGCTAAGCTCGCTCGCATGACAACGCTTGACGCTGAGGGTGTGACCGTATCGAGCGAGATGCCGGTAGTTCCGTTGGGGAACACGGGCTTGAAGGTGTCCACACAAGGGCTCGGCTGCATGGGCATGAGCCACGCCTACGGGACGCCCGACGACGAGGAGTCGCTTGCGGTGTGCGAACGAGCCTTTGAGCTGGGCGTTACGTTTTGGGATACGGCGGATTTCTACGGCAACGGCGACAACGAGCGCTTGCTCTCTCGGGCGCTGCGCCAGCATCGGCAGCAAGTGACCCTGGCTACCAAGTTCGGACTGGTGGCGAACCGGGGAGCCTTTACTGCGCAGAGCGTGCGCGGCGACGCGCCATACGTGAAGGAAGCGTGTCAAGCGAGCCTGCAACGCCTGGGCGTGGACGTGATCGATCTCTACTATTTGCATCGAGTCGACGTGCGCGTGCCTATCGAAGACACGGTGGGCGCGATGGCGGAATTGGTGCGCGAGGGCAAGGTGCGGCACCTGGGGCTCTCGGAGGTGACCGCTAGCGAGCTGCGGCGCGCGCACGCCGTCCATCCCATCGCGGCCGTGCAATCCGAATGGTCGCTCTGGAGCCGAGACGTCGAGGAGCGGGTGGTGCCCACTTGTCGCGAGCTCGGCGTTGGGTTCGTCCCGTATTGCCCGCTCGGCCGCGGTTTTTTGACCGGCAAGCTCGCTCTGGACGGACTCCGGGAAGGGGATTTTCGCAAGTCCCAGCCGCGTCTGCAGCCGGCGGTAGTCGAATCGAACCTGGCCATCGTGAGAGAAGTCGAGTCCGTCGCTGCAGCGCTTTCCGCCACGGCGGCGCAGGTGGCCCTCGCTTGGGTACACGCGCGAGCGGCCGTCTGGGACATGGCAGTCGTCCCGATCCCGGGCACGAAACGGCGGGGCTATCTTGAGCAGAACGCGGCAGCGCGAAACTTAGCGCTGCCTGCCGACGCGCTCGCACGACTGGACCGGCTCGCAGCGCGCGTTGTGGGCGACCGTCACGCACAGATGGTGCTCACCTCCGCGGGCGGGCGCGCCTGACTCGCAGCGGCGCGTAGGGCCTCGGCGCGCCCTGCGCCGCCTTTCGCAGCGCAGCCACGTGCGCCGCAACCTCTGCTCGATCTGCTCTCCAACTCCGCCGTCGTGTTCGTCATGCACGACCAATCGCATGCTCACGACGTCTCCCTCACCCCCCCCGCTAAGCGCGGCCAAGCCCCGAGCGCGAGCCCTCAATCCGGCGACGAAGCGCTAGTCTCCGAGTCTGCATCAGAGGCAGCGACGGGCGGAGCGAGCGAGGCCGAAATCGGCGGGATCGGCCCGACTTCGTTGAGCAGCGCGTGGTCGATGCTGATCACGCCGGGCACGGATTTGCTGTCGATCATGTCGAGGAAGCGCACGTTGTGCATGACGTCTTCGCTGGCGTAAAACTGACGGGCGTGCACCGTTTCAGACATGGTGTCGTCGTGCGCGGTGAGCATGGCGATGAAGCCCGTGATGTGCTTCATGTCGTCGCCAGGCTGCAAGCCATGTAGCGGGCTTTTCTCGTCCAACACGTGGATCAGGTTCCAGGCCAGGCTGAGCACCGGCATGTGCGAACGTTCGAGCTCGAGCGGGTAGCCGCGGCGCATGGGCTGACCCTCGGCAGTGACTTCGTCGCGGAGCACGCTGAACTTCATGTTGCCGTCGCTGAGCGAGCCACGGCGCTGATTGGCCAGCCGAAACTCGAGCACCGGCTTGCCATTGCGGACATGCACGACGATCTTGTTGCTGAAGGCGATACGCGCGGTCGGCCGCGAAAACTTCGCGAAAACGATGCCTGTGCCCAGCGCCATGGCCATCATGCCCACGAACGCTTCGAGCGTGACCAGGACATGCGCGTAGGTCGACGCGGGCGCCATGCCGCCGTAGCCGATGGTCGCGTAGGTTTGCACGCTGAACCAAAAGGCGTCGGCGTACGACCCTGGTCGGGCGTTGGAAATGTCGTTCCCACCCACCCAAAAAAGAAACGCGAACACGGCGTTGGTTCCGCAGTACACGAGGAAGAACACGCCCAGCAGCCGCCGCCAGGTCACGGCCAGCATGTAGTGATACATGTCCGTGAACCAACGTTGGTCCAAATTTTTCACCTCAAAGCGGCTCTTGCCGACTCCGAACACCGTCATCGTGCGAGGCGCGGGTGTCGGCTTGCTGGGGGTCGTGCTCACTCGGGCGAGTGTAACCCGGTTGCCAGCGGCCCGTGAAGGCGCCCTGCCTTCAAACCGGCTGAGAGCCAGGCAAAAACGCGAAGTACACCGCCGCCAAGATCAGCGCGAAAGCGACGCCGTAGTTCCAGCGCACTTTTTCGCCCAGCCAGAGCACGGCGAACGCCACGAAGACGACGAGCGTGATCACCTCTTGGATGATCTTGAGCTGAAACGCCGTAAATTCGCCGTACCCAAGACGATTGGCCGGCACTTGCAAGCAGTATTCGAAGAACGATGCCCCAGCTGATCAGGATCACTTTCCAGAGCGCGACGCCTCGATACCTGAGGTGGCCGTACCAGGCGCTGGTCATGAACAAGTTGCTACTGATCAAAAGAAGGCTGGTCCGCACGAGGAATGGCTAGCGCGGCGCGCGCCGAGCGACAATCCTTGCCGCGCCTGCCTACCCCACCCGTGACGGAGACCCAGCCCCTTGAATGCCCGCACGGCGCGCGTTGTGGCGGATGTGCGTTCTTGGGCACCCCCTACTCCGAGCAACTCCTGCGGAAGGGCGCCGCGGTCGAACGGGATTTCGCGCGTTACGCGGAGCACACGGCGCTACGTCGGGCGAGCGTCGCGGGCGCAGCTCCGACGCGCGCGTACCGAGCGCGCGCCAAGTTAGTGTTCGGGCGTGACGGCGCGCTTGGCTTGTACGCGCGTGATTCGCACGACGTGGTCGATATTCCCGAGTGCCGTGTGCTGGCGCCGGCGTTGCAGCGCGTGACTGAAACCGCGCGACTCACGCTTGCCGGTGTGGCTCCGGCGCTGGATGGTCTCGATTTGCGCGTGGTCGACGCAGGCGTGCTGGTGACGTTGATCGCAGCGCAGGGCACGGCGATCTCGGATTTGAAGCGTCTGGCCAGCGCGCTCGCTGCCGCGTGCCCCGAGGTGCGCTCGGTCGCAGCGAGCTTCCGCGCGGCAGAGGCGGCCACGCTGCTCGGGACCGGCCACGTGCAGCTGCTCGGCAATGAGGTCGAGCCGCATCATTTACTACCGGATGGGCCGTATCATCTGGCCGCGCACGGCGCCTTCGCGCAAGCGCACCTCGGCCAGGCCAATGCCGCGCACGCTGCGCTGGAAGCCGAGCTGCGCGCGCTTTCCGCGCGGCGCGTGCTCGAACTGTACGCGGGCTCCGGCGCACTTTCGCTGCGCCTCGCCGCGGCGGGTTTCGAGCTCACCGCGGTCGAGGCGTTTGGCCCTGCGCTCGCTCATGCCGAGCGCGCCGCGCAGGGCCAGAAGCTCCCGCTCCGCACCCGCGTCGCTCAGTCCGAGCAGGCTCTGCGCGAGCTACGGGAGCAAGCAGCGCAATTCGACGCGCTGATCGTCAACCCGCCGAGGCGTGGCTTGTCCGTGGAAGTGCGTCGCAACGCGGCCGCGCTCAACCCAGCGGCGATCCTGTACATGTCGTGTGACCCGGCGACGCTCGCGCGCGACCTCGGGCACCTGCGCGTGCTCGGCTACTCGGCGAGAGAGCTGCATCCGTTCGACATGATCCCGCACAGCGCCGCGGTCGAGTGCTTGGTGACAATGCACCGCGGCGCTATTCCGGCGCCAACCGTCGTTTACGAAGACGCGCAGTGCCTCGCGGTCGTGAAGTCGGGTTACGAGTCAATCAGCGCCGAACCCGGTGCTCGAGGCCTGCTCGATCGCGTGCGCCAACTGCCCGGCGCGAGCGATGCAGTGCTCGTACCCAGCAGCCACCTCGATCACGATTCCAGCGGGATTTGCCTGTTTGCGCGCACGCCCGCCGCTGTGCCGGAGCTCGAGCTCGCGTGCGCCGGAGCCGCGCACACCTTCATCGGCCTAGCGCGCGGAGTGACTCACAAAAAGGGCAGCATTCGGCGGCCGGTGCGACAAGCGCGCCGCGTCGTCCCCGCGCGCACGCGCTACGAGCGCGACGCCGTGCACGGC
>DATCFJ010000937.1:0-7235 GCA_036509605.1 Polyangiaceae bacterium
TCGATTTCCTCAACAAGCTCAAGCATAAACCTGAAGAGTTAGAAGTTCTAGGCGACGGTCGGCAGTCCAAGCCCTACGTGTTCGTCGAAGACTGCGTCGCGGGCGTGCTGTTCGGGCTCGCGCACGCCCGCGAGCGGCTGAACATTCACAACATTGCACCGCCAGATTTTACTTCAGTGCGACGCATCGCCGAGCTGTGCATCGCGGCTTCGCCGTATCCGCAAGCGCGAATAAGCTATACGGGCGGCGACCGTGGCTGGCCGGGCGACGTTCCGCATTCGCGCCTCAACGCGGACAAGCTCGCTGCGCTCGGCTTCCGCGTCTCGCGCAGCAGCGATCAAGCCGTGGAGGCAGCAGTGCGGGCGCTCGCGCGTCAGGTCTTCGGCTGATGCAGGCGGTGATTCTCGCGGGCGGGCTCGCGACGCGCCTCGGCGAGCGCACGAAGGACCTGCCCAAGGCGCTCTTGCCGATCGCGGGCAAGCCGTTCTTGGCTTGGCAGATGGCAGCCATTGCGCGCTCGGGGTTCTCGGAGGTCGTGCTGTGCATCGCCCACTTCGGCGCCCAGATCCGAGAGTTTTTGGGGGATGGCGCGGCGTTTGGCGTCAGGGTGGCCTACTCCGAGGACGGCCCCGAGCTGCTCGGTACGGGGGGCGCACTGCGACGCGCGTTGCCCTTGCTCGCATCGAGCTTTCTGGTCACCTATGGCGACAGCTATCTGCCCTTCGACTATGCCGCACCGCTGCGCGATCTAAACGCACACCCCGAAGCACTGGGCACGATGAGCGTGTTCGAGAACGACGGCGCGTGGGACAAGAGCAATACCGAGGTCTGCGGCGAGCGCGTCGTGCGTTACGAAAAAGGCGGCACCGACCCGACGCTGCGCTACATCGACTACGGCGCGATCGCGCTGCGCGGTTCTGTGCTGGCCGAATACCCCCAAGACGCCCGCTTCGGTCTGGACCAAGTGCAGGCCGAGCTGGCGCGAGCCGGCCACCTGCGCGCCTACTCGGCCAGCGAGCGTTTCTACGAAATCGGCTCGGAGCTCGGCATCCGCGATCTCGAAGCGAAGCTCGCTTCGGGCGCGGTGTGCTAGCGTCGCCGCGCATGTTCGGCAGCCGAATTCGCCTGGAACGCGCTTGTCAGGCGCTCACTGTGTTGGTCAGTGTCGGCTTCGCGGCGGCGGCGTTTTGGGAGCTCGGGGACACGTTCAGCGCGGGCCATTTTGCTTCTGCGTCGGCGGTCTGCACCAGCTCCGAGAACATGTGGCGCTGGGGCGTGCTCGGCCCTATCCCGCACCACTTGCTACGCGCTCCCGTGCCGAGCGACTTTTACTGTCATCACCCGTGGGGTATATTCTGGGTGACGGCGCTGTTCATGAAGGCATTCGGGCACCACGCCTGGGCGTGTCGGCTGCCAGCAGCAATGCAGAGCGCACTGACGCCGCCCGCGTTGTACTTCGCCGCACGCGCGCTGTGGGGTCCTGTCGCCGGCGTGGTCGCAGCAGCAAGCTTCGCCGCTTTGCCGATCGCGCTCAGCTTCTCCGACTTCAACTCCTTGGAAGTGCCGGTAATCTTCGGCACCGTGCTGGCCATCTGGGGCTATGCGCGGTTTCGGCAAACGTATGCCAAGCGCTTCGCCTGGCTGTCGCTGGGCGGGCTGACCTACGCCGTGTGCTGCGATTGGGCCGCGCTGATCTTCGCCGCGGGCATGTTTGCGCTGATCTTCTCGAGCGTTTTTCTACTCCGGCGCTGGACCATGCCGGCAGATCGACGGCGCATCGCGACCTTCTGGGGCCTCGGGCTCGCGCTGTGCGGCGCGGCTGTCGGCGCGCACCTGTATACGTTCTCGCACTTGGGCCAGCTCGACGAGCTGTTCAAACAAGGCAACCTGCGCTCGGCGGGCGCGTACCTGCCGCTGCGCATGGTGCTCGCGGCCCGCAAGTTCTGGATCGAGGTCTCCTTCACGGGCCTGGCGATCGCATTGGGTAAGCTCGCCGTGCCGGTGCTCGGGCTACGCACGCTGCTCCGTCGTAACGAGCTCGAAGCGCTACCCCTGGCGGTGCTCGCGATGGCGACCGTGCAGTACGTCGTATTCAAGCAGGGCGCGGACATTCACATTTTCTGGCCGCATTACTTCGCTCTGTATTTCGCGCTCGCCTGCGCCGCGCTCACTCAAAGCGGGCTCGAGCTGAGCGCACGAGCGCTGCGCCAATTCCCACAATTCTCGGGGGAATCGCGCGGTTTTGGCTGGCTCGGGTTGAGCTTGCTCGTGCCGCTAGCGATCGCGCCAGACGGCCTGCGCGCGCTGCGCTACGCGCACCGCTCAGGAGGACGCTTCAATGAAAATGGTCATCTGACCAAGCCCGACAAAGACAAGGTGGCGGCGCTCGAATGGCTGAGCGCGCGCATGGCGAACGGTAGCTCTGTCGAGCTGCACCCAGGAATGCGCCAGTCGCTATGGGTCGATTGGTCCGTGCAACGACCCGTACAAACCGTAAATCGCATCCCGATTGGCGCCCCGACCGGACCGGAGCGCTACTACGTCGCCGATCAGCGCTTCATGGACGCGACCGAGCAGGAGGCGCTCGCGGCAGGCTTCGCGCTGACAGCGATTGGGCCGTACCTGGCCGTGGATCGTGACCAGGCGCGCGGCTCGCTTGCCGCGTTTGCCGTTCAGCGCGACGAGCCGTCCGCGCTGCAGTCGTATTGGCTGTCGGGCACGCACGCAGGGCGGGAAATCGTGCCGGATCCGTATCTGGGCTGGGAAATGCGGGATCGCTTTGGACTGACGCCCAACGAGCCACCCAGCGCGCCGCCCGCCAATTTCGAACAGCTGCGCGTCGCCCACAATATCGCCGTCCGGCGTGGAGACAGCGCGACCGCGGCGCATTGGCTCGAAGAATTGCTGGCGGGCTGCGATCGCAGCCACGCGACGACGTTCAACGACGGGGACGTGCTGCTCGGCACTCGGCTCGAGCGCGCAGCGTCTTTGGTACTCAGCGTGTACTTCCGAGCCAGCGGTCCGGATCCCAGCGAGCCGAATCTCGTGCTGCACTCTTCACTCGTTTCCGCGCCCTCGAGCTCGCTCGTGCCGCGCGATACCGCCGTGGCAGACGTGGGCATGCCGTTCGCGATCCCGGCCAGCCGCTGGAAGGCGGGCTACGTGTACGCGTCGATCACCGAAATCATTCGGCGCATCGGCAGCGAGCGTTGGTACGGCACGTTTCGCTCGGCACGCGCACGCAGTCTCGATTCGTCGCCGGAGCTGGAGATTTTGCGCCTGGAATAGCGCGCCCGCGCTCGGACGCTTTCACGCGGCTCAGCTGCGCGTGCGGTTGCGCCAGGCGGTGTTGAACTCCTCGATCGTGCTCTCGGTGCGCGGATTCCACAGCATTTTTCGCAAAATGGGCGGGGGCACGGTGACGACGTGCGCGCCGTCCTGCAGGGCTTCGTTCACGTCCATCAAATGCCGAATCGAGCCGATCAGGATCTGGCTCTTCAAGCCTTCGCGGTCGAGGATAGCGCGCGTTTCGCGAATGATCGGGCGCGCGTCATAGCCCATGTCGCGAATGCGGCCGCTGAACAAGCTGACGTACGTGGCACCCGCCAAAGACGCCAGGTACGCCTGATTGAAGCTCATCATGCACGTCATGTTGGTGCTCACGCCGCGCTGCACCAACTGAGAGAGCACCTTCAGCCCTACCTCCGAGAACGGCACTTTGATGCACACACGCGCAGGATCCCACGCATGGTAGGTCGCGGCTTCGCTGAGCATTTCAGCTTCGGCCTCATGCGTGAGCTCGACCGACACCGGGCCACGCGAGGCGGCAATCACGTCGCGAATACGCGGCTCGAGATCCTGCGCGCCCGCTTCACGCGACAAAATCAGCGGATTCGTCGTAATGCCCGCCACGACACCCCAGGAAAATATTTCGCGGATCTCGCTAGGCTCAGAGCTATCCAAAAACAGCACGCACGGCTCCTACGGGAAGTGACCTTGGCGATCGAACGCGATCGCGGTTCGCGCAAACATAACGCATTCTGTGCGTTAGGCTGTGAGGATCGCCTGCGCAAGCGTGTCGAAGCGCGGCAGGGCCAGCGCGCAGCGGGCAGATCTCACAGCGATTGCTGGCAAATACCAGCGCGGCACGCACGTTTGCAGCGCGCGCGGCCGACACGTCTGCGGGTGAATCGCCGACCATCCAAGTGCGCTCGGGATCGAAGCCGGCGCGCTCGATGGCACGGATGAGCATGCCTGGCTTGGGCTTGCGACACTCACACTCACCCACCCATTGTGCGTCCCCGCCCGGGCCGCCGCTGGGGTGATGCAAACAAACCTCCAACACCGAAATCTCGATCCCGGCAGCGCTCAGCACGTCGAGCAATGCGCGATTCGTGCGCTCCACGGCCGCCACCGAAAACTGGCCTTTGGCTGGCCCCGGTTGGTTCGTAGCGATCGCAAAGCCGTAACCCGCCGCCGCGAGCAGCGTCAGCCCCTCGACGACTCCCGGCAACAGTCGAATCTGGTCTGGATGAAAGGCGACCGAGAGCGCGCCCGTCTCTTCATCACGCACCACGTCGATCAGCGTGCCGTCGCGATCCAAGATCACGCCCGGACGCAGGCTCGCGGCGGCAGCGGTCATGATTTGCCACCGTCGAGGGTTTCCCACGAGTCGTATGTCTCGTGGCGGCGTGTGCCGACGCGCAGCGTGCTGGCCAGCCGAATGAACGTCCAAACCGTGCCCGAAACCTTGCGCAGCTTCGACGCACCGACGCGCTCCTGATACTCGATCGGCACTTCGACGACGTGGTAACCGGAGCGCGCGGGCCAGAGCACGGTGTCGATGGGCAGCGCGTCGCCTTCGCCATCGAACGAAAAAGCCCGAATCACCGACGATCGGTAACCGCGCATGCCGCTGTGCAAGTCGGCGACCGGCATGCCATTCAGCAGCTGTGCCAAGAGCACGAAGGTCTTGTTGGCTAAATAATTCGGGAGCGGCATGGCCGCGGGACGTGTGCGTACCCGCGCGGCGTTCACGACGTCCACGCCCGTCTCCAAGATACGCTTGATGTCGACGATCACGGGCGGCGGATAGGTAAAATCGCAATCGAGGTAAATCAAGGCGTCGCTCTGCTGCGCGGCCTCGTACATCAAAAGCTCCATCGCCGGGCCGTGTCCGCGTGGCGGCAACTGGCGCAGCACGCGTGCGCCCATACGTTCGGCGATGACCGGCGTTTGGTCCTTGAGCGAGCTGTCGACGAGCAGAATCTTGGCGTCCGGCGCGTGTTTTCGCACTTCGTCGATCATGCGTGCCACGCTCGGCTCTTCGTCCATCGTCAGCATGCCGATGGTGAGCGAGAGCGGGCCGGGCTTCGGCTTCTTGCGCGCCACGAGCACGTGCTGAAAAGCGAGCAGGCGCGGCATCAGGCGCGCGATGGCGACCTCTAGGGGCCGAATCGTAGCGAGGTAGGCTTCGTAGGCGGTCAGATCGCGGAAGCCGCTACCGGCGCCTTCGCCGTGCCGCATTGTCAGGAAGAATTCGTCGTTGATCAGCAGGCGCAACGCGCGCAGCAGCATCGGGTTGAGGCTGACTTCGAGCAGCTCGAGCCCCGAGCGTTCCACGATGCGCAGCGCTTCATCGCGCGAAAATAGCCGCGGCGCGGCGCCCGTGGAGGTCACGTAGCCCGCCTCGGGCCGCCCTATGTGCAGCCGCACGGGCCAGGCGTCGCGGTTGGTCAGCGAGACGAGCAGCCTGCCTTCGTCGGCCACGAACTGCGCGTAGAAATCCAGCAGGCCTTCCGGGTCGCGCGCACGCTCGAGCAAATCCGGGACGAGCACGAGATCGAACTTGCGATCGCCGAGCACGGAGGAGACGCGCGCGCGGTCTTCCGGGTCCATGGTGAGCACTTCGTCGAGTGCGCGGCCGGCTCGCGCAGCAAGCTCGGTGTCGCCTTCGATGCCAGTGACGCGCGCTCCGCCGCGCCGCGCGACCATGCCGTGAATGCCGGATGCGCAGCCCACTTCCAGCACCGAACGCGGCCGTCCGAGCAGCGCGGTCAATGCCGCATTCAAACGTTCAGAGGGCTCTTGGACAGGCATTGACTGAGGATGCTTCGCTTGGGCAAGGGAAAGGAGGCGGTCGACGCTACCGCGATCGACAAGCCTCGTCGACCATGGGTTATGCTGCTCCCGAAATGCACCGCGAGGCCGGATTTCCGTTGGATTATCGCTCGAGCGCCTACGCTTACGTGGAGCGACCGAACAGCGTGCTCGTCGAGTTGCTGGAGCGCCACGTGCTGAGTGAGCGACCCTCGGCGCGCATTTTGGATGTCGGCTGCGGTGCCGGCGCAAACGCGCGGCGCATCACCGAGCTCGCGCCGCTAGCCCGCGTGGTCGGTATCGAACCCAATGCCCATGCGGCGCAACTCGCCCGCAGCACCTGCAGCGAAGTGTTCGAAGGCACGCTCGAAGGCTGGATCGCGAGTGGCCCGCAAGGCAACTTCGACAGCGTGCTCTTATCCGACGTGCTCGAGCATACGGTGGATCCAATCCGCTTCTTGCGCAGCCTCTCGGAGCTGCCCAATCTGCGCCGTGCGAAGCTCGTGATCTCCGTGCCGAACTACGGCGTTTGGTACAACCGCCTGCGCACGCTGGCCGGCCGCTTCGAATACAGCTGGTCAGGTCTGTACGACCGCACGCATTTGCGGTTCTTCACTCGAAAGTCGATCCACGACGTGCTCGATTACGCTGGCTTCGAGCTGCTCGAGGACGCCTGCACGCCCTCCGTTGTGCAGTCGGCAGCCCCCATTCTGCGCCGCTTTTTCGAGCGCGATGTCGCCCGTGGCAATCACCTGGGCCTAGCCGATTCGCCCGCGTTCAGCGCCTACCAGCGCGTCGTCGAACCCCTGGAAAAGCGCTTCTGCAAGCTCTGGCCCGAGCTCCTCGGCTTTCAGATCGTGTGCGTGGCAAAGCTGCGCTGACGAGTCCGGCTGGCCCCCCTTCCACTTGCCAAATCCATGTCGGAAGACCGACACCGATTGGCGGTCGCTAAGCCTCATTGTGGCGCGAGCGCGGAGAGCGCGAACCAGTAGCTCAGCCCGGCCCACACGATCACAATCGCGGCAGCCAGGAACAGTGACGAGCGCACTAAGCGCACGCGCGACAATTCACGCGGCGAGCGCGCTTCGGCGAGAGTGAGCAGCCAAGCGACCGCTTCCTCGGCGGAGGCGCGCAGC
>DATCFJ010000938.1:0-2405 GCA_036509605.1 Polyangiaceae bacterium
GGCGGCGACAACGAACCCATCGAGCTCGACTTGGGCAGCGTGGTGGAGCTCGACGACGCCTCCCGCGAGGGAGACGACACGGACATGGGGTTCGAGGTCGACCCAGCGGTTGGCTTGACCTTACCCGAGGCGTTGACGCCAGACGACGGCAGCGAAGGGCTCGACGACGGCGCGATCAAAGTCGACGAGAGCAAGTTTCCGTCGCTCGAGATGGACGATGGCGAGGAAGGCATCGCCGCCGAGCACGAGATCTCCCTGGGCACGGCGAGCGACGAAGCGCCGGTGCCCATGGCGGCCGCTCCTTGGCGAGTGTTGATGCCCACAGCTTCGCTCGAAGCTTGCGGCGTACTGGCTGGCGCGGGGCGAGGCATTGTCGCCGGCAGCTCGGATCTGCTCTGGTTTCGCAGCGATTCGGAAACACCGCTGCGCGTGGCCGTCGACGGCAGCGCGCTCTCGGATCTGGCCTTGCTGGGCGCAGATCACGAGATCGCGCTCACTTGCACGCAGAGTGGGCAGTTGTTCCGACGCGCACGCTTCGCGTCTCAAGCCGAGCAGCTGACTCGCTTTCGCGAGCCGCTCAGGGCCGCCCCGGGCGCGCGCATCCGGCTGTCCTTCGGCGGCGCGCTCAGCGAAAGCGGCGGGCGCATCTTGCTCTACACCCAAGACGGCAGCGTGCTGGAAGTGCTCGACTCGGGAGAGCGGTTTCAGCGCCTCGACCTGCCGGGCAAGGTCGTCGCCGCCGCTCGCGAAAGCGCGACGCTACTCGTGGCTCAAGGCCAGGAACGCTGTCTGCTTTCTCTAGACGGCGAAGCGCACTACTCCCAAACGCTATCCCAGCCCGCGCTGTCCGTCGCGCACAGCGCCGGCCCTCTGCTGGCTACCGCGGGCCAAGCAGTGGCGCTAGCGGAGTTCGGCCGAGCACTGCTCGTCTCTGCAGATGGCGGCAAGGTCTTTCGGCGCGTTCCAGGCAGCGCAAACGCCACGGCGCTGGCGGGCGCCGTGCTCGCGGGCAGCGCGCAGTTCTTCGCGGCCGTGTATCGAGAAACCAGCGATCAGAGTCAGATCTTGCTCGTCGATCCCGAGCTAGGCAGCGCGGTGTGCATCGCCGTAGTCGACAGCAGCGCCCTGCACCACGCGAGCGATGCGGTCGACCGGGGCGAGTGGGCCAGAATCCTTCGCCTGCTCTGGCACGCGCCCAGCCAACGGCTGTGGCTTGCCGGCGGCTTTGGCGTCGCCACGATCACGCCCTCAGACTCGTTATAGCCGATTTCAGCCGCATTTTTGGCCAGTTGCGACAAAGCTGATAGCTCTGGCTGTGCAATGCCTATCGTCGTCCAAAAGTACGGCGGTTCATCCGTAGCGGATACGGACAAGATCCTGCAGGTGGCCAGACACGTAGCGGCCACGCAGCGCGCTGGGCTAGGCGTGGTGGTGGTGGTCAGCGCGATGGGCAAGACCACCGAGAACCTGCTGTCACTGGCCCGCTCAATGGCGCCCGAGCCGCCGCGTCGCGAGCTCGACATGTTGGTCAGCACAGGAGAGCGCGTCACGATGGCGCTGTTGTCGATGGCGCTCTCGACTTGCGGCTGCGACGCGGTCAGCTTCACTGGTTCGCAGTCCGGTATCATCACCAACGATCGGCATTTCGACGCGCAAATCATCGAAGTTCGTCCACACCGAATCGAGGACGAGCTGGCGCGCGGCCGGGTCGTGATCGTAGCGGGCTACCAGGGCATGAGCTATCGGCGCGAGATCACGACGCTCGGCCGCGGCGGCTCGGACACCACCGCAGTTGCGCTCACCGCAGCACTCGGGGCCGAGCGCTGCGAGATCTACAGCGACGTGGACGGCATCTACAGCGCGGACCCGCGCAACGTCGAGGATGCCCAGCATTTGCCGACGATTGACTACGAGACGATGCAGGAGATGGCCGAGTCCGGCGCCAAGGTCTTGAACGCGCGCGCGGTCGACTGGGCCCGCCGCCACAAGATCGTGATTCACGCCAGAAAGACCACCGACTTCGCCGTGCACGGCGCCGGACGGGAGACGCGCGTCGAGCACGTCGAGCACGTCGCGGCTCAGCCAACGGCGATCGTGGTGGACAGCAAAGTGGCCTGGGTGAAGGCCGAGCATTCGGCTCGAGCGCGCTTGCTGGCGGTCGTCGAAGCGGCTGGAATTCCGGTGCGTGACGCCTGGTTCGATCAGCACACCACGCTGCTCTTGTCCTTGACCAGCGTGCCGGATTTCACGATGGCAGCTCGACGACTGACCGAGGCCGGCGCAAGCGAAGTGCGTAGCGACGTTGCCGCGGTGAGCGCGGTCGCAGTCGGTATCGGCAGAAACGCGCGGGATCTCGCACGCGGCCTCGAGTGTGTGCCTGCCTCCGCGCTCGGCACGTGCGTCTC
>DATCFJ010000939.1:0-2261 GCA_036509605.1 Polyangiaceae bacterium
GCAGAAGAAGCCCACGCTGTGCGAAGGCGCGCTGTTCACACCGAGGATCGGCACACTGCCTACGTTGTGCGAGGCCGCGAGCAAAGTGCCATCACCGCCGACGGCGATCACTAGCGCCGCGTCGGAGGTGTCGAAAGCCGCGTGGGCTCGCTGCAGGAACAGCGTTTTCGCTCCGACTCTGTCGAGCACGCGCTTGACCTCTTCCATCGTGCGACAGTGTTCCTTGTGCGAGGCCAGCCACGAGGCAACGCTCGGGTCGCGCTTCTTCAGCAGACTGCGAGCGCGAGGATCGCCTTCGTCCTCCACGAAGCGTCGATACGCGGTGCGCTTACCGACGACGATGACGTGCGGGCGACTCAATTGAGCTTCTCCGCGAGCCGACGCAGCGCAAGCTCGGTCTTGGAATCTTCGATTTGTCCGCGACGGCACATGCCGAGCGCGTCCTCGAGCGGCACATCCACGACCGCACCGAAGTGCTCGAGCGCGGAGCCGTCGAGCTCGGGCTCGCGACGCGCACTGGGGTCGACAGTGACCTCGAAGAAAAAATGCCGTTCGCCGATCACGCCAGGGCACGGAAAAGTGCTTGGCCCGAGCGCATGTAGTGCCTCCAGTGGCACGGAGAACCCCAGCTCCTCGCGCAGCTCGCGTTGCGCAGAGCGCACGACGCCGCCCACGGTTTGCTCGGAGACTTCGACCAAGCCCGCCGGCGCCTCCCATAAGCCAATGCCGCACGCATCGTTCGGGATCGGCGAACGTGAAGAGTCTCGCATGCCGAGCGGCGGACGTAGGCCGCTGCGCAAGTAGACGCGCCGCGTGCCGCCTGGCGCCAGGAAGTGCGCGACGATCACCACCGCGTCGAGCGCTGCGCGGTCGACAGCGTCGTAGATGAAAGGCGCGCTGTGCGAGCCGTCAGGGTAGCGCGCGCGGTAACGACGACGCACCAGGCGCAAAAAGCCCTTCGGGGCCTCGGGCGTCAGATCCTCCAGTAGCTCGAGCTCTATTTTCGGTAACGATAGTTCGGCGCCGTTGGCCATGCGGCGGGCATTCTACAGCGGTTCGCCGAAGATTCAGTCGCCAGCCCGAGAGGCGCCGGACATTAGGCACCTGACCCGGAAAAGCACGTGGTAAAAGGCCGAAGTTCAGCGTCTCGAGGAGGATCCATGGTGCACAAACTCGCTCTAGCCGGCCTGTGCCTGGCGTGCCTTACGCCATCATTTGCCGAAGCCGCCCCTGCGGAGAAGCCGGCCGCACACGCCAGCCTCAACTTGAACAACTTGAAAAAGGCGCTGGAGAGCGGCGACGAAACGCAAGCTCTGGCAGCCCTCGACGAGATCGAACAAGCGGGGGATCGCAGCGCGACCCCACTGGTCGAAGCGCTGCTCACGCGCGGCGCGAGCTCGAAGCTCTTGCTTCGGGCTATCGCCGTCGCAGGCTCGTTGGGCAAAGAATCTTCGAGCGCAGTATTGGCGCCTTACGTGAAGCACCGCGCCCCGGAGGTGCGCCGCGCGGCCGCGCAGAGTTTGGTGCACACCAAGGGTAAGGTCGCCGTGCAGGCTCTGCGCGACGCACTTCGAGGCAGCGACGCTGCGCTGCGCGGCACCGCGGCCGACGGGCTCGGTGCCTTGGGCGCGAAGGACGCAGTGCCGGATCTCTTCGTGGTGCTCCCCAAAGAGGTGCCCGAAGCCGCCGGAGCGATCGGAGCACTGTGCAGCGGGGATGATTGTAAGAAGTTCTTGAGCTTCCTCGGACGGCTGCCTTTCGAGGTCATGCAGAGCGGTTTCTTGCCGCTTTTGTCGCGAACTTCGAGCGACGTCCCCGACAGCCTCAAGCTGCAGTTGATCGAAGACCTGCGGCGCATGGCCACGCAAAAAGCGAGCGAAGTCTTGAGCACCGCGCTCGCCAGCTATCCGCCCGGCGGCAGTCCCAAAGTGAAGGCGGCACTCGACGCCGCCATCCACGGTCACAGCGTGAAGAGCGACGAACCATGAGCTACCCGCAATCACTCTCTCTACTAACGTTAGCCGGGCTCGCGGCAGGCTGCGGCGCTGCCAGCGTCAACTCCAATTCCAGCCAAGGCTTCAGCGCCGATTGGCAGAACGACGGCGGGCGTTCGATCGCCGCACTCGAGCAACGCCTGCACGCGTTACCCGTGGTTCCCAACGCGCGCATCGTGGTCGGCCTGACCGACACTGGACTATCGGGCGCGACGCTGGACGGAAAATCGCACTGGGCGCATGCCGGCAAGGAAGCCTCGCCGCCGA
>DATCFJ010000940.1:0-14784 GCA_036509605.1 Polyangiaceae bacterium
GAAAACGGCATCGTTCATGGACCGCTTGCGCTGGAACCAGGCGTATTACCGCCTCGCCGCCGGTTTGCCGGGCGGTGGCCGCTGAAGCGTCCAACAACTCTCGGACGGGCGCGTTGGCAGGGACTCGCGCTGTGCGCGTGCGCGTGCGCGTGCGCGTGCGCGTGCGGCGCTTCGAGCTCAACGAACGGCGGGGGTTCGACTAACGGGGGGGGTTCGACGAACAGCGCTGCCGGCAGCTCGGGCGCGAGCTCGGGCGGCGCCGGCTCGGCGGGCTTCGCAGGGATATCCAACACGACAATAGGTGGCGCGGGCGCTGGCGGCGCGGCTGGCGCGAGCGGATTGCCCGGCACGAGCGGCGCGGGCGGCATGCCCGGCACGAGCGGCGCGGCTGGCGCGGGCGGTACGAGCGGCGCTGCCGCCACGGCGGGCAGCGCGGGCGCCGTGGGCAGCGCGGGCGCCGCGGGCCTCTCCAGCGCATTGGCCGCGCCCATCGGCGCTTTCCCCGGAGGCATCGGCTGCTCCGCCACGACCTGCACGGCGGGTCAGGCGTGCTGCTCGGATACGACGCCTGGCGGACCTCATTGCATCTCGTCGATCGACGCCTGCGGTTGCGCAGGGGGTACCTGTCAAATCTTCGGCTGCATGCTGCCGTCGCAGTGCGGGAGCGGCCACTGCTGCGGCAGCGCGAATCCCTATCCCAAAGGCCTCACACCGATCGCGACATCGTGTAAGCCGAGCTGCGATCCGACCAGCGAGCAGGTCGTGTGCTCCAAAGATCAGGACTGCACGGCGCCGGCCACGTGTCAGCATCCGGCCAACGTTGGTGTCTGCCTGTGACGCGCTGCGCGAGCGCGCTGCTGTACGAAGTGATCCGCGTTTCAGCAATCATCACCTAGCGCATTTGCGTGCCGGCGTTCCTGTGACCAGCCAAGCGCATCGCGGTTTTGGTGTTGACCCCCGCGCCGGCAAGGCCGTGTTGAAGGCTCGACGGAAGGAATGGAAGTCCAACGGCTTCAGGCGCTCGCGGACGAAACTAGAGCGCGAACGCCCCTTTTACGCCGACGGTGAACCACTCATGCATCGACTTTGGGGCGATTTCCCCGCTCGAACCAAGACCGCCGCCGGTCACTTTGTAGTTCGAATATTCTCCTAGCGAATAGCTCAGGAAAGGCCCCAGCGCGAACGTGTCGCTGACTTGGAAGTCGAGACCTGCTTGCAGCTTGGCAAATTCGAACCCTCTTAGGCGCAGGGTGTCGAGGTCGCCGTTGTGCTGATCGAGAATTTCATAGCCTGCGCCCAAGCCGACCCACGGATCGAGCATTTGGCTCAAAAGACTGTGATATTGGGCCTGCACTCCGAAGCTGAGATCGCTGGCTGCGCCGCGGGCGCCGCCCCAAGCGTAGGGTTGAGCGCGATGGGTCGCAAACCCGTATTGCCCATAGGCGCCGACCAGGAGATGCGGCGTGAGCAGGTAGCCCACGTCGATGGCGATGGGGACCTGATGGCTGACGTTGTCGTGCAGAGAACTGCTGCCGCTGTTGCCGAGGTTGCCACCCGGGATGGCATATCCGAAGCGCGCGCCGATCCGGAATTTCTTATCCGCCGCGTCCTTCGCCGAAGCGCTCCTCGCTCCGAGTGCCAACGCCAACCCCAACACGACCGATGACAATCTAAACATGTCGTCCTCCCGCCGCGGCGTTGACCCCCGCGGTCAAGCGCACAGCTTCGCGGCTCAGAACGCCGCTCGATCGCCACCGCTTCCCGGAATGCAATCGTTTGCCAAGCTGGCAGCAGTCGCCTCCTCGCGGCCAACCTGACAACACTATCCTGGCTTCGGTGAAGCGACGCTTCCGGTCAATCGGGAAACCGTCCAGCAAGGCGGTGCTCGGAGTCGAGCGCCGGCAGACGCGAAGGTTGACCTTGAAAGCTCTGGGACTCGCCGGTAGGCAATCTGTATCGCTTCGACGCCAATCGAAAAGCCGATGCGCATGGTGGGCCGGCTGTGTTGCGCCAACGGTCTCGGCTGGAGCCCGGACAGCAAGACATCTATTTCGCCGAAGTTCGGCGGCCCCGAGCTCGACATTCTCTACGTCACCAGCATGCGCGGCGCACTCAAGCGAAGAAGAGCTCAGCAGCGGGCCCTTCGCCGGAAGCCTACTCGCCCTCAAACCCGGCGTCCGCGGCATCGCGGAAACGCCGTTCACAGGTTAGGCCGCGGAGCGACCTTCGTCAGCCTGCGCTGCCATTTCGCGTGCGTCGAGAAGCGAGGACCCCCTGCGTGGTGAGAGTGGTGCTCGCGCTAGACCCCGATGCATCGCGAGTGTTCCTCTTTCACTCGAGCTTTGCGCAATCGGCTTGCGCGATTCGCGCCGAACGCTTGCGCAAGCCGCGGAGGGCGCGCGGCGCGTTGCTACGAAAACAGCACGAATTGAACGCAAACTGAAAGTGGTCCGGAACCTGCAGTGGTGAGGCTCGCTGTTCGACCACGGCGGTCGCAGCGAGGGAGTAGTCATCATGAATCATATCACTCGGACATTGGGCTTCGCAGTTTTGGGCGCGCTCGTCGGCACCTCGATCGTTGGTTGCGCAGGCAATGCTGCTGGGGGCGTGGATGAATCTGTCGAGCAGACATCGGCGGCGATCAGCGAAAGCGTGTGTCCGCCCGGTGTGCCCACAGCGCTCACGCCTGCAGCGGGTCAAACGCTGAAGGAAGTATTCTCGGGCGTGGGGGTGCAGGTCTACATGTGTGTCGCCGCGGCCAGCGGAGCCTTTACCTGGCAGTTCGTCGCGCCGCAGGCAAACCTGCTGAACGACGACGGCAAACTCATTGGCACGCACTTCATCGGCCCGAGCTGGCAAAGCAACGACGGCAGCTCGGTGGTGGGAGTGAAAGCGGCCGCGGCCACCGTCGACGCGACTGCCATCCCGTGGCTGTTGCTGAATGGCAGTTCACACAGCTCGGACAGGGGCCGCTTCAGCGACGTCACATCGATCCAACGTCTGAGCACCGTCGGCGGTCTCGCGCCCACGGACGGCTGCGATGGGACTCACATCGGCTCTATCGCCCAAGTGCCGTACACCGCACAGTATGTGTTCTATAAATCCAAGGCGCGCGGTGAAGTTAAAGTTTGCGGTGGCTAAATGACACGAAACGTAAGCGGCACATCACTGACGACTTTCGAACCGCGCACGGACGGCGTGTTCGCCTGGTTCAGTCAGCGAGGTGCGATCTTGCGCCGCGAGCAGCGCGATCTGCCGAGGCATCGCTACAGCGCGTGCAGCAGCGTTTCGAACGAAGGCCATTCGCGCGCGAGCAACGCGGCTCAAGCACTCACCGGAGTGGGGCGCCGAAGGCTGGGACGCGACGCTTCGTAATGCGCGATCAGCAATCCTGAGGCTTGTTTTGGGCTGCGCACGGTTTGCGCTACCGAGCAGCGCGCGAGTCTCAGGATCGCCTACAGCCCACCCGGGCGATCGAGCAAGGGCGGAATCCAATGGTCATAACTACGGCCGCTCTCAAATCGCACGCTCGCGGGAAAACCCGAGGTACGCTCGCCGAGAGTGATGGCTGACACCGGGTCAGGAACCTTCAAGAGAAGGGTATACGCAGCACTGCTGTGCTGTACCGTACTTACGAACTGCGGTGCTCACGAGCAAGCGCGAGATCGGGATTCCGAGGACGACGACACATTCGGTGACCGGCCGCTCGAGCCCTTGCCTGTGAGTGTCGACTTCGATCGGCCGCGCGCGGCGCTCGGCGAGCTGCTGTTTCGAGATCCGAGCTTGTCCGGGGACGGCAAAGTCGCGTGCTCGGATTGCCACCACGAAAACCACGGCCTGGCCGACGACAAACCGCGTGCGGTCGTCGTGGGCCGACCCGAAACCGCCGTGAATCCGCCGACGATGTACAACGTGCGCTTCTTATACAAGCTGTCCTGGAGCGGCAAGTACGACTCGCTCGAGTCGCACCTGGACGCGCTGATGACGAACCCAAAGGTGATGGCGTCTTCGTGGCAACGCGCTAGCGAGCGACTCTCCCAAAAGCCCAGCTACGACGCCCAGTTCAAAGCGGTGTTTGCAGACGGCCTGACACCACACAACGTGCGAGAAGCCGTGCTCGAGTACGAACGCTCGCTCGTCACGCCCAATTCACCGTTCGACCGCTATTTGCGCGGGGATGCGCAAGCCCTGTCGAACGAGGCCAAGCAAGGCTTTGGCCTGTTCAAGAGCTACGGCTGCGCTAGCTGCCACCAGGGCATGGCAATTGGCGGGAATGTCTTCGAACGCTTCGGAGTGCTGCGCGATTTCTTCGCGGACCGCGGTCACTTCGAAACGGCGGATCTCGGCCGCTTCAATGTCACGTCGAACGAACGAGATCGCTTCGTATTTCGCGTACCAAGCCTGCGCAACGTCGCGCTCACTGCGCCTTACTTCCACGACGGGAGTGCCGCGACACTCGAAGCCGCTGTGAGCGCGATGGCAGACTATCAGCTGGGGCGGAAGCTCGACGCCAAGGACACGGCGCTACTGGTCGCTTTCTTGCGCTCGTTGACCGGTGAGTATCGAGGCAAGCCGCGATGAGCACGAGCGGCACCTTGCGCGGTTCGCTGGCGGCGCTCGTGCTCGGCCTCTTGGTCGTACTGAGCTACTCCACGGTGCATGCCGTCGACTACGCCGAAGAGGCCGCGTATGCGCGAGATTTGCGCAGGCTGCAGGCAGCGACCGCGGAGCTGAACGAGCGCGTGCTCAGATCTCGCGCCGCCCTGATGGATCAGTATGATCCGCTGGTCCACGCCCTCCGCGATCTGCGCCGTTTGCATCAGCAGCTCCGGCGCGTGCCGGCTTTTCTGGGCGCCGAAGCGGCGCGCGACCTTCGGCGCCAGTTGGACGCGAGCGAGCAAGAGCTTCGGCGCAAGGACGAGCTCGTGGAATCGTTCAAAACGCAGAATTCGGTACTGCAAAATTCACTGCGTTACTTTCCCGTGCTAGCCAATCTCACGATCGACCGTGCGCGTCTGAGACAAGGCGGAGACGCAGTTGCCAGCCGAATTCAGGCATTGATCAGCGCCATCATGCTGTTCGACACCGAAGCCGACGCGGAATCGACGTCGCGCGTGCGCGCCGCTCAAGCGGACTTGGCAACGGCCAAGCCGGCAGCGCAAACGCTCGAGCTGGAGCGTGACGTAGAGCTGATCTTGGCGCACTCCAAAATCATTCTCGAGCAGAAGCCGATGGCCGACGGAAGCGTCCGGCAAATCCTGGCGGTGCCGCTGCCCAAGCTGGCGCTGCAGCTCGAGGACTCGTACTCGCGGTATTACCGCTCGGCGACTCAGCGTGCGATCGTCTTGCGCCAAGCGCTGTTCGGGCTGGCGCTGGTCACCGTCGCGCTCGGCCTGACCGAAGTCATCCTGCGCATCCGGCGTTCGGCGTCCGCGCTCGAGCTTGCCACGACCGAGCTTCGCGCGGCGAACCTGGCCTTGGCCCGCGAGCGTGAGAAGGAGCGGCAACTGGGCGAGTTGAAGACGCAATTCGTGTCCATGACCTCGCACGAGTTCCGCACGCCGCTGAGCGTCGTGCTGTCCTCGACCGAGCTGCTCGAGAGCTACGGCGACGGTTGGGCGCGGGAGCGCCGCCAGGACCATTGGGAACGCATTCGGGCCGCGGCCGGCAGCATGCGCCGCATGTTGGACGACATTCTGATCATCGGGCGGGCCGAAGCGGGCGTGCTGCGCGCTTCCCCAGCGCAAATGAACTTGGACGAATTCAGCCGGCACTTAGTGGAGGGCTTGGAGCATTCCACGGCTCGTAGTCATTGCATCGGCTACACCTTCCAGGGCGATCCGCGTGTTACTCTCGACGAACGCTTGTTGTCTGAGGTCGTGGGAAATTTGCTCAGCAATGCGCTCAAATACTCCGCGCCCGGGAGCAAAGTGCAATTTAACGTCGTCGCCAGTGAAGAGCGGTGTCGCTTCTCGATCGAAGACCAAGGCATCGGTATCCCGGAACACGACTTGCCGCGGCTATTCGAAAGTTTTTTTCGTGCCAGCAATGTCGACCAGATCAAAGGCAGCGGGCTGGGGCTGGCCGTAGTAAGGAAGGCACTCGACGTGCAAGGAGGGACGATTACCGTGACCAGCAACCTCGGCATCGGAACGCAATTCGTGGTGCAAGTTCCACGAAATCTGGCCATTTCCACGTCGCTTCGGAGCGAAGCATGAGCGGCCCCGTGCTCGTCGTGGAAGACGATCCCGTGATCCGAGCCAACGTGCTCGAGCTGTTGATCGAGGAGGGCTTCGAGGTCATGTCCGCGCGCGACGGCGCGGACGGCGTGGCGCTCGCCAAAGCCCGCGTCCCCGATCTCGTCGTCTGCGATATCTCGTTGCCCAAGCTCGACGGCTACGGCGTGCTCAAGGCCATTCGCGCGGATCCGGCGATCGCCTCCACGCCCTTCATCTTCCTCACGGCGAGAGCGGAGCGCTCCGATATGCGCGCCGGCATGAGCCTGGGCGCGGACGACTACTTGACCAAGCCGTTCACTGCCAGCGAGCTATTGGATGCGGTTCGCACGCGCAAGCGGCGTGTCTCCGAGCTTTTGGCCCGTGGCCGCGCGGCGCTCGAGCGCGAAACGCAAATCGCGGAGAGCACACTTTCCCCCGCTTTCAGCCCCGCGGACGGCGTGGTCGTCGTCGACCCGTGCATGCACGCCTTGTACGAGCAGGTGAACCGCGCGGCGCTGTCGTCCATCAACGTGCTCCTGCTCGGCGAGACGGGCGTAGGCAAAGGCGTGCTCGCGCGTGCCATTCACAATCTGTCGCCGCGCAAGAGCGGCCCCTTCGTAGCGCTCAACTGCGCCGCGCTCACTGAATCGCTTCTGCAGTCGGAGCTGTTCGGTCACGAAAAGGGCGCCTTTACCGGCGCATTGCAGGCGCATGCCGGCCTGCTCGAAACCGCCAGCGGCGGCACCGTGTTCCTCGACGAAATTGGCGATCTCCCGGTTTCGATCCAAACCAAGCTGCTCCGCGCAGTAGAAGATCGCAAAGTGCTGCGCGTCGGGGCCCGCGTCGAGCGAGATGTCGACGTGCGCTTCGTCGCTGCCACGCATCGCGACTTGGAAGCGGAGGCAGAGGCCGGCACGTTCCGCCAAGACCTGTTCTATCGCTTGAATGGCATGAGCTTCACGATCCCGCCCTTGCGCGAACGCCGCGCGGAGATCCCAGCGCTGTGCCGAACGTTTCTGGCCCGTTATAACGGCGAGCTGGGCCGCTCGATCCCTCTGGCCATCAGCCCCGAGGCCATGTCCTTGCTCGAACGTTACTCGTGGCCCGGCAATGTGCGTGAGCTCAGGAACGTGATCGAACGCGGCGCCGTCCTTTGCTCCGGCGAAGAGCTGCGCCCCGAGCATTTGCCGCCGCGCGTGCTCGCCGGCATCGCTTGGCGCCCTCCGTCCGCGCCCCCTTCGTCCGACAAGACCCGAGAAGACGTGATGCTTCGCGCCCGAAATGAGCTGCACGCTTTGGAGCGCCAACGCATCTCGGAAGCGTTGGAGCAGTGCGGCGGCAATCAAACCCGAGCCGCAGAGACGCTCGGAGTTTCGCGACGCACATTGGTGTCTCGCCTGAGCGAGCTCGGCATGCCGCGCCCGCGCAAGCGCTAAGGGCCCGCGAATGGCCAAGTCGGTCGATGATCGCGGTCGAGGCGCCCGGCTGGCGAGGCGCGACGAAGGCGCATACTGCTGGTATGTAACTGAGGAGCAACGAAGCCAGCCGGGATGCATCGGCCGCGAGAACGATCGACTTAGCCATTCCCGGGCCCTAAGCCCGTTCGCAACGTAGTTGCGCAAGCGCTTTGCGCAGTCCGCGCGACTCGGTCGCGCATCGCGCGCGGTGACTCGGCCGCGCGGCTCCTCAGATTGCCGATAAGCCGAACAAACTAAGACTATCTGTGCTTGGCACGTGATCTGCTTAGCGAGGCAACATGGCAAAACGGGGAAGCATTAATTTTGGGTTGGTCTCAATCGTAATCGCGGTGGTTGGAGCAGCGGGGCTCGCTGCTTGCGGGAGCGATGACGACAGCGGCACAGGCTCGGGCGGGAGCAGCGGCTCCAGCGGCGGAGGCGGCAAGGCCGAGGGAGGCGGCGCAACAGCGGGGAGCAGCGGCTCGCACGCCGGAGCGACGAACGTCGCGGGGACGTCGCCAGGCGGAGAGTCAGCCGGTGGAGCTGGGGGCGACACAGCAGGGGCCGCTGGTGAAGCGGGGACCCCTGCAGGGGGCAGCCCTGCGGGCGGCAGCCCTGCGGGCGGTGCGAACAACACGGGCGGCGCTGGCAATGGCGGCGGCGGGGCAACCTCGCTCACGCCGAGCGCCGCGGTGAAAACCTTTTCTCCCTTGCCGGCGCTGCCCGCTGACACGACGAACACGCTCGCGGACAACGCGGCCGCTGCCACCTTCGGCCAGAAGCTGTTCTTCGACAAGCGTTACTCCGGCCCGCTCGTCGCGCTCACCGTTCCGCCGGGCGCAGTCAACCCGCTCGGCAACCCCGGCGACGCTGGCAAGGTGGCTTGCGCGACTTGTCACAGCGGTCCGGCAATGTCCGACAATCGCGATCCGTTCAACGTGACATTGGGCACGAACTTTCACACGCGCAACGCGCCCGCGCTGGTCAACAGCTCGTTTTACACCTGGACCAACTGGGCCGGCCGCTTCTCGGCGCAATGGGAGCTCCCGCTCGCGGTCGCCGAAAACGGGGCGACCATGAACTCCAACCGGCTGAAGCTCGCGCACTTCATCTACGACCACTACAAGGCCGACTACGAGGCGGTGTTCTTGACCACGATGAACGCTTCTTTGGCCGCGGCCGCCGCAGATGCTTCGCGCTTCCCGGCCGAAGGCAAGCCGAAGGCTTCTGCTAGCGCTGCGAACGGAGCCTGGGAGGGCATGACGAGCGACGACCAGAAGGTCGTCAATCGCATCGTCGTCAACTTCGGCAAAGCGCTGCAGGCCTACATCCGCAAGCTCGTGAGCACTAACGCGCCGTTCGACCAATACGTCAGCGCCAACGGCGGCAGCGCGATCAGTGAGTCAGCCAAGCGCGGCGCCGAGCTCTTCGTCGGCAAGGCCAATTGCAGTGGTTGCCACACCGGCCCGACGTTCTCCGACAACAAATTTCACAACCTCGGCGTGCGCCAGGACGCCAGCGTGCTGCACGAGGTCGCCATCGACAACGGCCGCTTCAGCGACGCGGTCGCGCTGCTCGGCAGCACGCTCAACTCGAGCGGCGCATACAGCGACGACGCCGCTACCGGAACCGCGCGTTTGGCCGGGCTCACCAATCCCATGCCGGCCGACACGACCGCCAGCTTCCGAACCGCGAGCTTGCGTGAAGTCGGCGACACGGCGCCATACATGCACGCTGGGCAGCTGGCGACTCTGGCCGACGTAGTGAAGTTCTACGTCGCAGGGGGTGGCACCGCCGCCGCCGGTTCTACGAAGGATCCAGCGTTGGTTCCGCTCACGCTCAGCGACGCCGAACAAGCAGATCTGGTCGAGTTCCTGAAGACGCTGAGCGGCACGGCCGTCCCAGCTGCGCTCTTGGTCGACACTTCGGGTCAATAGCGGGACACGCAGATTGCGCCGGGCGCAAGCTCGGCGCAGTCCTTTGCTGCGCAACGTAGCCAGCGCCGCCTCGACGGCGCTCAGCTGCGGCTCGAGCACGGTTGACCTCTGGCCCGCTTCATAGTCGGTCTCGGCAAGAAGCCGGCTATGTGGGTTGGAGTCGGGCGTCAGCCCTCGGGGATCGTCGTGGATTCAGCGAACTTTAGTCCCTCGATGTGCTCAAGGATGGCCGGGTGAAGCCGGAGCAGGCACAGGATGTTCGAAACCCGAGACGGGTGGAGTGCGGTGCGCACCGCGATCTCTCCGCACGTTCGGATTTCGCCACAATCGATCAGCGCTTGCCACTCGCGCGCGAGCGCGACCAGCGGCACAATCCTCGGCAATTCAGGCGGTTTCGGCGCGGGAGGCGGTGGTCGCTCTGGTCTCTTCACGGGGTTCGAAACCACGAGCCGCAGGTTCTTGCTTCCGTCGCCTCTGGGGCGCCAACCTACGACGACTCCGCCGGCGGAGTCACTGCGGCGCTAGCGAGCCATGTCCGCAATCGCCCGCGTGAAGTCGTCACCTAGGCTGCGACCGCGATTGAATCCACGGGACTCGACCAGCGCCAGCGCCTCACGAACAGTGTTCAGCTCACCCTCGGAGGCGTCCGCCAAGAGCGCGCGAATGTCGTCGAAGTCTTGCGGGCGATGGCGGTCATCTCGAGCCAACACCTTCATCGCAATGAGGTGGGCACGGGTGGCAACGCGCACCGTCACGTCTTCGAGGACAGCAAGATCTTCGGCTGCCGCGACGATCTCTGGTTCGATGCCAGACGACGCAAAGAGCAGGTCGACATATACGGACCGTTCGCTGTCTCGAGTGAGACGGACGGTCGCGATTCGACCTGTCTTTTCCTGCTCGAGCAGCATCCCGACGACATATCCGCGATTCTGGAGATGAAATACGAGCTGTTCGGCCGCAGCGTCGCTATCGGTGGAGATGGCGACATCGACATCACGGGTCGTACGCGGCTCGGCGCGGGCCGAGACGGCGAGGCCGCCAATGAGGGCACACGACACACCGGCGTCGTCGAGCTCCGCGAAAATGCGCTTCAGTGCGCGCTCGACAGGGTTCAGCGTCGAGGCCACGCCGCCGGGATCCCGACCCCATCACCGAGCTCGGCACCCGGACGCCGCGCGTACCAGGCACTCACTCGCTCTTCCAAGGACGCCTCGGAGATATCGGGCGATTCTCGACGAAGTCGTTGTCGAAGCATGCGTTCTGCGACGTCGATCAGCGCGAACGCTATGCGCAGCTTTTCGCTCGGCGTTTCGCGGACCGATTCGGACATGACGCAGAGAATAACACGACCGAGCGCTGGGCGAGCGTTGCGCAGGGACACGAACTGGACAAGACGCGCTCGAAGCCGCCGTTTCTCGATATAAACGTACGCTCAACGACGACCTCCGGAGCCGTGGGTCAGTGGATCGAATCCACTGGGGCGCGCAACTGAATCGATGGGGATGCGGGAGTTCGGCGCCGACGAGGGTGAGATCGGGTCGGGTCAGGGCTCTGCGGGGCTGCAAGATAAAAGATCGCGGGCGGCGTTGCGCACCAAACCCGCTTCGCGGGTTTGGTGAACATGAGAGCACTCACTATGGCGTTGGCTGGCGGCGTGCTCGGGCTTGCCGCGATTTCGTTGACTTCCGACGCGGCTGCGGCGCGGAAGATCTTGTATGTGCAGGGGAAAATCGACAAGTACTGCTACAACGGGACGCTGGACCGTTGTTATCAAAACGGTGACTACGGCGCGCGCTATTGGGGCGGTCTGGTCGGATCTACCCGCCGTTCGGAAGCGTACTTCGTGGGTTACAATGGGACCTCAGACCCGCGTGAATGGGGCAGCTACGTCAACGGGTGGCGGCTTTCCGACGGGACTTACACAGGCGACGGACCGTATTGGAACCGCGCACAAAGTCAGATCCATGCAGCGCTCTGGTGGGGGCCGGACAAGGGCGGCGCAGGCTGCAACAACGCCAATAACTACTGCGTCTTGGCGTGCCACAGCGCGGGCTGTTACGCGCTCGATTATTACTTTGCGCACTTCGATCCATCGTGGGAAACATCAGCAGGGCATCTGAACGCGTACACCATCTACGCGGTGGCCTCGGCTTCCGGCGGCTCCGAACTGGCGAACGCGCGCACCGGAGTGGGAGGTACGGTGAAGGCGCTGGCGGATGCAGCGCTCAACGTGTATGGCCTCTCCGACAGCTGGTGGGCTGGTCCGGACAACCTTTGGCCGATGACCGCGGCGCTCGAGACCGCACTGGCGCGCAGCTTCAACCACGACGCAACCGCCGGTCGCAGCACCTACCACTCCGCGGGCATCGATAGCGGCGGTGCTGGCTGGTTTACCGATGGCTACTTCGGCAGCAGAAACGACGGCGCCGTCTCCTTCCACAGCGCGTGTGGTTACGAGTCGCAGGTCACCACCAACAACTGCCTCGACGCAGGTGGCACGTGCGCCAGCTGGTCCGGATGCCCTTGGTACAATCCGTTCTGCACGCGCTACTGCAGGGATTTCCGCAAGTACACGCACTGGAGCAACCACTACGTGCTGACGGATGGCAACGCATACGGCGCCGGTGGCTTCGACACCAGCTTCTACGCGTACAACAAGACTCATCTGCAAATGAGGGGCGTTTTGCCCTACATTCTCGAGTGGTACGGTGAATAAGCGCGCGCTCTTCAGCACGCTCGGGCTGGTGTTGATCGCAGGCCTGATCGGCCTCGGGCTCATTCAACGTCGGCTCGGCGCGTCGCATCCGCACGTTCATGCGGGCGTCGAGGCCGACGCTCGCGATGACGCCTTGTCGCAAGAGAGCTCGCTACGCAAGCTCGCGGACGCCGACGACGAAACGTATCGCCGCACCTACGACACGAACATTGCGGTTGCCGATCCTAGGCGTGTGCTGGCTCAGAACGCGTCCGGTCCGGACCTGGTCACGCACTACAAGGCGTACTTCAGGTACCCGCACAACTCGCGGCCACTGAACGACGACATGTTCAGCTTGCTCGATCCCCTGAAGATCCAGACCGCTCCGGTGCCTGTGTTCAAGGCGAACGCCAACACCGCGACCGATCGCCCCGACTACGTCGTGCAGTTCTTCGCACCGCGCCAATCCATCACCGGGGACGAGGTATTCAGCGCGACCTTGCGCGTGCAGGATGCGAACGGGGTCGAGGTATTGCCGACCATCGAAAAGGCTTCGGTCTTGTCTGACATCAAGACCGGTCGCGTCGAACTAAGCCAGGCCGAGCAGTTCGAAGGGCTGCAGCCGGAGGAAGGCCTGCGCGGGTTCGCTTGGAAGGCCCCGGCGAAAACTCGACCCTATTGGGGGGAGCTCGAGCTCAGCGTGTCGCTCGATATCGACGGCGTGAAGCTGGTGGAGACCTTGCCGTTCTCGAGCACGCCGGCCGCGCCAGCCAAGTTCACCGGTCACTTTTCGGAAGCGCTCGTCGACGGCTCGCTCGTCGTCAAGGCAGAGCTCGAGGCCAGCGAGGCGGGAAGCTACGTCTTCGAGGGGAGCTTGTATCAGCAGGCGAGCAATGCCCCGGTGAGTTGGGCGCGTAACATCGTGCACGTGCACGTAGGGACACAGAACATCGAATACTTGTTTTTCGGTCGCATCTTCCACGACAAGGAGCTCGAGGGCGCCTTCGCGCTGCGACACGTTCGTGGCTATCGGATGAATCAGGCCTACGATCCGGGCGCGATGCTCGACCGAACATTGTTCATGCAGCAGCAGCGCGCGCAGAGCTCCGACCAGCAAGCGCGCGCGCTCGAAATTGCCGACGAGCCGCTGCATCAGTTCGTCGCGGTTTGGCCAACTGACTACCTGACACAGTCCTACCAACTGGCTGACTTCTCAGACAAGGAGTACGACGGACCGGACAAGCAACAAACCCTCGAGGCGGTCGCTCAAAACGGAAACGGAGTGAGCCATGCGCCTTGAGCTGAACCGCACGTTGCGGGTTGGCTTCGTGCTACTGAGCCTTGCTTCGACGGCGTGTCAAAAACGCGTTCTGCGCGACGGACGGCCGAAGAACGCCCGCGTCGACCAGCTCGTGCTGCAGCTCACGGAACCGAACGAGGACATGCAGCGCGCTGCGCTGCAGTCGCTGACAGAGCTCGGGCCGCTCGGAGCACGGGCCATCCCCGCCGTCGCAAGGGTAGTCGAGAGTGCCCACGGCGCGCTGCGCGGCGAAGCGGCCGTGACATTGGTAGCGCTCGCCCCGGGCAGTCACCAAGCTATCAGTGGCGTCGAGCAGGTGCTCCGCGATTCGGACGCAGAAGTGCGGGAGCTCGGCGCGATCGCGCTCGGCCTGCTGGGACCCGCGGGCGCACCCGCGTACGGCCTCGTGCAGCCACTCGTGAGCGACTCGTCCCCGGACGTCCGCGCCGCGGCGGGCTACGCCGTCCTCAAAGTGCAGCCGAGCGAAGCTAATATCCAGCTTGGTTATCGCATGCTCGAAAGCGACGAGCCGCGCGCCCGTTTCATGGCGTTGCGCGGGTTGCGAGAGCTCGGAGCAGGCGCCGTCCGGCAGTTACCGCCGATCATTGCAGCGATCCCGGACGCCAATGTCGGCACAGCCATCGAGGCCATCCGTGTCCTGCAAGGGCTCGGCGAGCGAGCGCAACCCGCGACCCAGGCGCTACTCGCCGCGCTCGAGCGAGCAGAGGTCGCCGAGCAGGCGCTGCGTGCCCTGGTCACAATCGACCACACGGGCGAAGTGGTATTGCCCGCGCTGCGTCAATGCATCACGGGCTCTGCTTCCGCGGAAGCACGCGCTCGCGCGGTGGAGGGCCTCGCCAATTATCCGAAGGCTGTGTCGGAGAATATCCTTGCCCTGGTGCTCGCTCTCAAAGACGAGGACACTCGGGTCGCCACCACGGCGCTGTTTGCCGTCAGTCACCTGAAGCCCGACTATGCCGCCGTGCGGGCGGCCTTGGTTGGCCTCGTCAGCCACGGCGCCCCAGCGCTGTCTTGGAAGGCAGCGGAGGTCATGGCAAGCTACGACGCCTCGGGCGAGGACCTGGTGCAACTGCAGAGTGGCTCGAAGCGAGCTCGGTTGCAGGCCGCCTACGCGCTCGGCAAGCTGACCAGGAGCGAAGCCGTGGAGCACGCGCTT
>DATCFJ010000941.1:0-6070 GCA_036509605.1 Polyangiaceae bacterium
GACGCTGCATTCCTCCGCCGCTTACGCGAAAACGGCACGCGCCGGCTGATGATCGTTTGCGGCAGCCCGGCGTGTTTCCAGACCGGCAAGAGCGTACAGCCAAACCTCGCACGCGCCGGTCTAGAAACCCTGCTCGCGGGTGATCCGCTTTCCGGTCACAATTTGAATTTGCCGATGCAAACAGCGCTGCGCGCCGTCTGGCCATCTTTGGTGAAAGATCTGCCGAATTGGCGCGGATTTCCCCGGTACTTGGCGGATCGTGGCGAGCACTAAGTCGGCGCCAGCCCGAGGTCCTGGTGCGAGGTACGCGTTTCGATTTTCGGCGGGTGCGAGAGCGTTTGTAGGATGACGCAGTAGCGTTCGCTGAGCTCGACCAGCTTTTGGACTTTGTCGGCGGGCGTTGCGGTCTCGATCGAGAAGAGTAGGCGGATCTGCGAGAAGCCGACGGGGGCTTCGCGTGACGCGGCGAGCGTGCCGCGAAAATCTAGATCTCCCTCGGCCGAGACGGTCGCGCGGTTCAGCTCGATGCCCATTGCGGTCGCGACCGCGGCGAGGGTGACGCCGGCGCAGGCGACCAGCGCCTCAAGTAGCATATCGCCGGAGCATGCGGCCGAGCCGTCGCCACCTGCGGCCGGGTGAAGGCCGGCGGGCACCCCCGGTTTGCCGGTGTCGAGCACGAAGGTCACCGTTTCTTGAACGACGTGCCCGGCGGCGCGCAGCGTCACGAGCGCGCTGCTCGGGTCTTCTTTGTAGTGTGCCTTGAGCGGCGCTTGGATCCGCTTCAGCTCCTCAGCATCCATCCTGGGCTCTCCTTGCCAGACAAATACCAGGACCGCGAATAGGCGGTGGTACCTATCATCGGTACCACCGCCTATTTCGACTTCGCGACCCCAGACGTCCCGACGCAGGAATGCGCGCCGGGTTGCTCGGCCGCCCGAGGGGACGTCGTTTGCGGGAATCGCGCGCCCTGCGAGGTGCGTGGCCGGATTGCGAGCGCCCACTCCCCACGGGTTTGTTGGCCGATGCAGCCATGGCGAAATTCTGCGAGCCCGGGGGGTTGGTCGTGCCGGACCTGAAGTGTGGCGAAAAGCGACCGTAGGGATGGATAGACGTGCCCGCAGACCGCAATTTCAGCCCAGGACTTGCAACCGTCACGGTGCTCTTGGTGGACGGACAGAGCCACACTGGGCAAATTCCGCGCTTTTCGCCGGCGGTGCCGGATCTGTCCCTCGTCATCTCGACCGGCAAGATGAACATCGCCGCCGAGCGCATCGCCTACGTGGGCTTTCATCGACCGCAGGGTGGTCCGCCCGCGCCGCCAAGCAAACGCCGCGGCGCGCTCAAGGTGCACTTGAGCAGCGCGCTCGTCTTGAGCGTGGATCCGGACCCTGAGCAACCCGGGCCGCTCGGCTTTTATGCGTCGCCCGCCGACGCTTCGCCGTTCAAGGAGATCTTCTTTTACAACCACGGCATTCGGCTGCGCGAGCTGAACGAGCCGCTGGGCGAGATGCTGCTCAAGGACGGCCGCGTCGGATCGCCTGCGCTTGCGCAGGGCCTTCAGGCCCAAAAGGACCAAAAGCGCACGCCCATCGGGCAGATTTTGATCGAGCACAAGCGCGTCGACAGCGGCGCCATCGAGCAAGCCGCGCTGCTGCAGAAGCGCAAGGGCACGCGCCTGGGTGAGGTGCTGATAGAGGCGGGGCTGGCGGACGCGGCGGACATCGAATTTGCACTGGCCGAGCAACGCAAGCGCGGAGGCAAGCGCATCGGTCAGATCTTGGTCGAGCTCAACTTGGTTTCTGAAGTCGATCTGTCGAGCACGTTGGCGCGTAAATTCCAGCTGCCGTTCGTGGATCTGGATACTTGCTCGGTCAACTTTGCAGCGCTCGAGGAGCTGCCGCGCGACTTCATCGAGAAGAACCGGATTCTGCCGCTCGACTCGGACGCAAAATCGATCACCGTCGCGATGAGCGATCCGCTCGCGATCGACGCGATCGACGCTGTGCGCTTGCATGCGCACAAACAAGTCTGTGAAGTGGTGGCGACGCCGTCTCAGCTCGACCGCTATATCCCGACCTATCTCGATCAATTGGACGCCAAAAAGCGGACCAACGAGATGGAGACCATCCTCAAAGGGCTGGCCGCGGACGACGTTCAAGCCATCCAAGAGTCCGAGCAAACCGACACTGGCGGCGTCAAAGAGTCGGATAACTCGATCATCAAGCTGGCCAATCAGATCGTGATTGATGCCTACCGCCGCGGCGCTTCCGATATTCATATCGAGCCGAACGGCAAAGACCGAACGGTCAGCGTGCGCTTCCGCGTCGACGGCGACTGCGAGGCGTACCAGGAAATTCCCTCGAACTACCGCTTGCCCCT
Source organism: Polyangiaceae bacterium (assembly GCA_036509605.1). GTDB lineage: Bacteria > Myxococcota_A > Polyangia > Polyangiales > Polyangiaceae > PMG-095. The sequence goes on from DATCFJ010000941.1 coordinate 2,380, forward strand.
GGTGGCACGCTTCAAGATCATGGCGCTCTTGGACATCGCCGAGCGGCGCAAGCCGCAGGACGGGAAGATCCGCTTTCGAGTCGGCGAAAAGCAGATCGAGCTGCGCGTAGCGACGATCCCGACCGTCAACAACAACGAAGACATCGTGCTGCGCGTGTTGGCCGCCTCCAAACCGATGCCGCTCGACAACATGGGCTTGAGCACGCAGAACCTGGAAGCGTTGAAGCGCGTGATTCAGAAGCCGTACGGCTTGGTCTTGTGTGTCGGTCCGACTGGCTCCGGCAAAACTACGACGCTGCACTCTGCGCTCGGCTTCATCAACACCGTCGATATGAAGATTTGGACCGCCGAAGATCCGGTGGAAATCACGCAAGCGGGCCTGCGCCAAGTGCAGGTGAACCCCAAGATCGGCTTCACCTTTGCGCACGCAATGCGCGCCTTTCTACGCGCCGACCCGGACGTAATCATGGTCGGCGAAATGCGCGATTTGGAGACGGCGGGCACCGCCGTGGAAGCTTCGCTCACCGGCCACCTGGTGTTCTCGACCCTGCACACCAACAGTGCACCCGAAACCGTCACACGCCTGATCGACATGGGGCTCGACCCGTTCAGCTTCGCCGACGCGCTGCTCGGAGTGCTCGCCCAGCGCCTGGCGCGCGGGCTGTGCAAGCAATGCCGTGAGCAATATGTGCCAGACGACAAAGAGCTGAACGAGCTGTCTGCGCTGTACGGCGCCGAGCAATTCGCGGAGCTGCTCCGAAGCGAGCACTCCTTCGGGCTCAAGCTGTGGCGGGCCAAGGGTTGTAACGCTTGCGGCAACTCCGGCTATCGCAGCCGCGTCGCGCTGCACGAGCTGCTGGTCACCGACGACCCGCTCAAAATCGCGATCCAGAAAAAATCCTCGATCGACGACATTCGCACGTTGGCGCGTGCCGCCGGCATGACCACGCTGCTCCAGGACGGCGTGCAGAAGGTCATCGCTGGCCAAACGGATCTCAAGCAAGTGCTCGCAGTTTGTAGCCGCTAGCCGCGCGCCGCCGGTGGCGCCGGACCACGCGTCCAGTGAGCTGTTTGTCGGATAGGTATGTGAGTATGGGTGGCAGGCGCCGGCGCCTTATGCGATCTGGCCTTTTGGTCGTAAACATTTCAGGGTCAAAGTGCTTCCCATGGTTCCTTTGCGGATCTTGAGCGGTTTGTGGATCGTCGGTCTGCTCTCAGCTACGCGCCTAGCTGCGGCTGATGCGCAACAGTGCGTGTCCGACAACAATGACGGCGTCGATCTGCGCGCGAAGCACAAGCTGCTCGCGTCGCGCCAGGCGTATCGCGAGTGCGTGGCGGATCCCGGTTGCCCCAGCGTGGTGCTTGCGGAATGTGAGACTGCGCTGAGCGAGCTGAAGACCGCCATCCCAACCTTGCTCATCTCCGTGCTCGACGAACAGCGGCACGACGTGGTTGCCGCCACGTTGCAGGTCGACGGTCGCTCGGTGGCGCTCGACGGACAACCCCTCGAGCTCGACCCGGGACCATACGAGCTAGTGGCCACCGGCCAAGAGACGAGCACCAGCATGCAAGTGGTGGCAGTCGAAAACGAGGCGAACCGCCAGGTTGAGCTCGTGCTGAAAGCTCCGCAGCCGTCGATTCCAGAACCTGGCCAAGGCCCTGGTTCGCAACGAGAGCTTGAGCTCGCTACGTCGTCGCCCCATTCGCGCGTGCCCGGTTACGTGCTCGGCGGTGTTGGAGCGGTGGCCGCCGCAAGCTTTGCCTACTTCGCGATCACTGGGCATTCGGGCTTCAACCAGCTTGAGCAGTGCAAGCCCAATTGCAGCCGAAGTGACGTGCGCGACGTACGGACCGAGTATCTAGTGGCAGATGTCTCGCTCGGCGTTTCGGTGCTTGCGCTGGCCGCGGCGGGCTACTTGCTGCTGCGCGGAGTCCCTGAGCGACCGGTGGCCAGCGGCTCCGTGTCGCTCGATGTCGTGGCGGCACCCCAAACAGCGGGGCTGAGCTTGCGATGGGTAGAGTAGGTGTCCGGTGGTAGCCGGCCGCTGCTGCATGGTTTCGGCTTTGCCGAGCCCAGCGGCTCGTTCACAACCGCTACTTCTGAAGGTGCTTCCGGACACTGCTGGCATTCGCGCCGACTTGGTTGACAGCGTTGCGAAGCTGGGCCGCGCTGCAGCAGAACGCACGTGCCCAGTAGCTGACCTCGAGCGGCTCATGGAGGTCGATTTGCACTGCCTCGAGCAGCCAGCCCTTCTCCAGCTCGGAGCCCACTTCAGGTCGCCCGTTCTCCAGCTCGGAGCCCACTTCAGGCCGCCGCTTCCGTGAGGCGCAGCAAGACGCGCTCAATTTTGTGCATCAACGTCGTTGCGTCGCTTTTTTCGACGTAGTCCTCTGCGCCGAGCGACAGCGCGATGCGGCTCTCTGAATCACGGTCTTTTCGCGCGGACCAGACCAAAACGGGAATGTGCTTGGTGGCCGGGTTTGCCTTCAACGTTGCGAGCAGGTCGCGACCGTCCGCATCTGGGAAGCTGAGATCGAGCACGATCAAATCGGGCAGCCAGTGCGCGGCCGCGTCAGCCAAGGCGGCGCCGGTCGCCACTGACACGAGCTCATGCCCGCACTTGGCGACGACACGCCTAACCGCGCACTGTACCACTCGGTCGTCATCCGCCAGCAGGATGCGACAATGTTTAGTCGGCATCCGTTCACTCTAGGTCTTAGTTGGCGGCATTCAACCGCAGCAGGACAATGAGGTGGGAGCGACAGACTGCCGAATCTTAGGCACGGCGCTCTCCGTAGACTGACACTCATGTGTCTTGCATGGATTGTACTCATGAATTCACGCTGAGCGAGCCGCGATTGTGGGGCCTTATGGTGAGTTTCTCAGCGTGTGTGTCAAAGCGCCCCGATCCAGATTCGCAATTTAGATCAACAATCAATCCGAGCGCAGCTGGTGCCAGCTGTCACTTTCGGCCGGTATTGAAGCCCTGGAAGCCGCTTACGACGCTGGGCACTGGCTTGCGCTTGTGAGGCGCCGAAGCGGAAGCTGCGGTCGCTGTGCTGGCCGTGGTGTCGGCGCTAGCGTTCGCCTGAAGGATGGGCGCTACGCCGAGCCCTGGGGCGTCAACACCTTACCGAGCGTGATCGCTCAATTGAGGCCCTGATTGTCAGGTGACGCGCGACGTTCGGGCTATGGGTCAGGCCGCAGGGCCTCCGGGCCGACCAGAATTCGCTGGCCACCTTCGCGAATCGAGGTCAAAGGGCACAGTCGCAATGAATTTTCGGGGCGGGTGCTTCTTGGTCGCCATTGGCGTGCTCTCGGTCAGCGGCCGAGCCGCAGCGCAAGCCGTGCCGGCTAAGGTTTCGCTGCGCTGGGCGGCACCAGACGAGTGCCCGGACGACGCGCAGCTCGTGCACCGAGTCGAGTCGCTGCTCGGTGAGAGTCTGCTGGACGCGGGCGAGCAGGCGCTCGCGGTGCGCGCGTCCGCACAAGGTAATCCGGACAAGGGCTACGCGGCCAAAGTCTCTTTTACGGGCGCCCAGGGCACTGAAGCTCAAAGATCCCCTCAAGGATCGCGTGAGATCTGAAGCGTAGGTCTTCGACAAAGCGTGGCGCACGGCTGTGCGCGTGCGACGCAGGAATCCATGGTGACAACGGCGGGTTGAGGAGGCATGAAACTTCCTCCGTTGG
>DATCFJ010000942.1:0-3408 GCA_036509605.1 Polyangiaceae bacterium
CGGCTCGAGCCCGCCCTCGACGGCGCGGACGTGGTCATGATGCTGCGTATTCAACGCGAACGCCTTGGCGCGCCGCTGCTCCCCGCGCTGCGCGAGTACGCCCGCGTGTTCGGCCTCAGCGCTGCCCGCTTGCGCTTGGCCAAGCCCGACGCGATCGTCATGCACCCCGGCCCCATGAACCGCGGCATCGAGATTTCCGAGGACGTGGCCGACGGCGGGCACAGCGTGATCTTGAATCAGGTCGAGGCTGGCGTCGCCGTGCGCATGGCCGTGCTGTACCTAGCCGCGAGCGAGCCCGGCGCGTCGCTAGACGCCTGAAGGCTCGCTATTTTGCGACTAAGTCGACTTGCGTGGCGTGGCTCGCGTCGGCGCCCAAGAAGCGACCCGCGACAACCGAAAAGCTCGCCGGCAGATCAGTAACCAGCAGCTCGAGCCGTTGCCCGTCCGTATGCTCGCCGGGGCTCGGTGCCAGGCGTTCGTCCCGGATCCATTCGGCGACCACGGCTGCGGTCGCCTCAGCGCTGTCGACGATCGGGATTGGGTGCCCTGCGAGCTCGGCGGCAACCTCCGCGATGATGCCCTTGAGCAGCGGGAAATGTGTGCAACCGAGCACGATCACCGACGCGCCTGCGGCGATCAACGGCTCGACGTAGCGCCGCACGACCAAGCGCGGCACCTCACCCTCGATCCAGCCCTCTTCAGTGAGCGGCACGAGCAGCGGCGCGGCCAGCGCGACCACTTCATAACGCGTGGAGAGCTGGCCGACCGCGCGCGGGTAGGCGCCCGAAGCGACCATGCCCGTCGTGCCCAAAACGCCGATCTTCGGCGTAATCCCGAGCGACTTCGGTAATGCCGTGACGGCCGACAGCGCAGCGCGCGCGCCCGGTTCGATCACGCCGATGATCGGCAAATCCAGCTCGGCGCGCAGGATATCGATGGCAACCGCGCTCACCGTGTTGCACGCGATCACGATGCCTTTCACGCCGCGCTCGATCAAAAGCTCCGAGCAGCCTCTGGCATAGCGCACCACGGTTTGCGCCGAGCGTGTGCCGTACGGAACGCGCGCCGTGTCGCCCAAATAGATGATGCGTTCGTTGGGCAAAGCCTGCAGCAAGGCCCGTGCGACCGTGAGACCGCCGAGCCCAGAGTCGAACACGCCCAGCGGCGTGGCGGAGTCTCGCCGGCCGCGCATGGTCGCCGTCAGACGTCCTCGATGCGCAGCAGGCGGGGCGTCCCTTTGAGGAACGCCTTGCTCTGGATCGCCTTGACCGCGCGGCGCACGGCGCCCTCTTGGCAGCGATGGGTGATGATGCACACGGGCACAGCGTCGTCTGCCTCGAGCGCGCGGCCTTCTTGCACCATTTGCTCGATGCTGACGCTCTCTGCGCCGAGCGCCGAGGCGATGTGCCCGAGCACGCCGGGGTGGTCGCCCACGGCAAAACGCAGGTAATAGCGGGTAAAGACCTCTTCGATCGGCATGATCGGGCGTGCTTTTAGCTGGATGCCGCGTGTGGCGAGCCCTGGCTGGCCTTCGATGCGTGAGCGCGCGACGTCCACGATGTCCGCAACGACACTGACGGCCGTTGGCATGTCCCCCGCACCGCGGCCGACCAGCAAACACGGACCGAGCGCGCGGCCCTCGACGAACACGCCGTTCAGCACGCCGTCCACGTTGGCCAGCACGCTGTTCTTACGCACCAGCGCCGGATGCACGCGCAGCTCGACGCGCTCACCGCGATCATAGCCGACAACCAAGTGCTTGATGCGGTAGCCGAAGCGATCGGCAAACTGCAGATCGACTTCTTCGATCTCGGTGATGCCTTCGACCATGATTTCGGAGGCGTTCACGCTGGCACCGAAGGCCAGCATCGCCATCACGACCAGCTTTTGTGCAGCGTCGTGGCCGCCCACGTCTAGCGTCGGGTCGGCCTCCGCGTAACCGAGCTCCTGAGCCTGCTGCAAGGCCGTCGGAAAGCTCATGCCCTCGCGCATGCGGGTCAGGATGTAGTTGCAGGTGCCGTTCAAGATGCCGTGCACGCTCGCGACTGAGTCGCTCGCGAGCGCCTCCCGCAGCGTACGAATGATCGGGATCCCGCCGCCGACGGAGGCCTCGAAGGCCAAGTCGACCCGGTTCTTGATCGCCAGCTCGACGAGCTTAGGCCCGTGCTTGGCGATCAAAAGCTTGTTGGCGGAGACAACGCCCTTGCCGGATTTGATCGCGCGCTCGATGTACTCGCTCGCCGGATGCTCGCCGCCCATCACCTCGACCACCAAGTCGACCCGAGGGTCGCCGAAGATCACTTCAGGGTCGGTGGTCAGCCACTCCTTCTTGCACTCCGGGACGCGCTCTTTGTTCGGGCTCTTGACCAACACGTGCGTCACTTCAAGGTCGCCGCCGGCACGCAGGCCCAAGAAATCCTTGTTTTCCTGAAGTAGCCGCAGCACGCCGCCGCCCACGGTTCCACAACCGAGCAAGCTTATCCGCACCGGGGATTTTTCGCGTTCCTGAGTCACAAGTCGCCTCCAAATTCCTGGCCGTGGACAGTCGCGCGACTCCCGGCGCCGGGTCAAGCGCGATTAGCCCGGCGAGCCGCTCGGGACGGAAGACTCGCGACCGCTAACGCTCGGCTCCGGCGCCACATGGCTCTCGAGCCACGGCAACTTTGGCCGTATATGGGCCAAGATGGCGCGCCCGGGCGCGTTCTGCATCTCGTTCTCCCAGCTTCGAATGCGCGGCCTGCCGGCGTTGGCGACTACGGCGATGGGCATGCCGGTGAGCGGATCACGCTCCGCGACGAAGAACGAGTGGTAGTGCAGCTTTCCGTCACTGCGCGGCCCGAAGATAGTCACGATATCGAACGGCCGATATTCATCGCGATGCGCGTAGACGTCCGCGAAGAAGGCGGCGTGGTCGCGAAAGGCAACGCGCGCCTCGGGCGCCACCTCGCTGACGTCGAACCAGTCTGGGTGCGCTTCTGTGAACGTGACGAAGGTGCCAACGCTGCGACGATTGTCGAGCCCGAACGCGTCGAAATCGAGCAGACCGTGGACTCGCTCACGGCGCTCGCCGCGCACCCGAAACCAGCTACCGCTCGAGCGCTCCAGAGTGTCCATTACGAAGTCGATGCACACTTGCGGCACGTGCGGGCGCCCGCGGTTGTCGAACACCCAATATTGATCGTCGTTGAAGGTGTAGCGGTCGCGGCCGCCCAGGTAAGCGCGTTGCCAGGCGGGGCGCAATTGGCCGTCTTGCTGGCCTTCCTCGGTCTTCGGCTCGTCGAATGGCAAGCCCTCGTCGAGCTCGCTTTTTACGACCCGCGTCAGGACGTCCGTGACGCGCGCGCGACGCTTGGCCACGCTGCGTGCTTGGGAAACGGATTCGGCTAGCTCCGGCGGGACACACTGGCA